>JBEVND010000257.1:0-7764 GCA_040508285.1 Rariglobus sp.
GGCGATTCCGTTTTTGAGGGCGGACTGGGCGACGACTTGAGTGATTTCGCGCAGGACGTGGCGGACGACTTGGATGGCGAGTTGATCAGCGGTGAGGCCGCCTTCCTTGGTGCCGACGTCGGTCATGATGAGCGGAGGCATCGGCACCGTGATCACGTTGGAACCGGCCATGACGGTGACCTTGGCGTTTTCGAGACGCAGGCTCTTCACTTCGAACTTACGTGGTTTGCCTTCGTCGGTCGTGGGCTGTTGGGACGGGTTTTGGCCCGAGCCGCCGCCGGTGTTCTTTTCGATGTTGGCGAGCAAGTCCTGGATGTTGCTGGCAACGATGCGGGTCTCGTAGATGAACTCGGGGCCGTCGATGTGCATCTCGTTCACGATGACGTGTTCGCCGGTCAGTGATTTGGGAACGACGCTCAGGTGAACCTTGGCAAACGAGAACGCCTTCTCGCTCTTCCAACCGGTGGGATTGCCGACGAAGAGTTTGTTGAGCGTGCCGGAGCCGGAGAAAGGCGAGATCGTCGCACTGTCGAGCGTGACGGTGGTGCCGGTGATGCGCGGACCATAGGTGTTCACGCCCTTGGTCACGATGGAGCCGAGGAAGAAGGAGGCGATAAACAAGCCGATCGCCACGAGGGCGAGGAGGCTGCCGAGAATGATCAGGAATTTTTTCATGCTGGGAGGGCAGACCCGTTTGGGGCCGCGTGGTGCCGCGGCAAGTGCGACACTGACCAAAGGATGCGCAGCAATTGCCAACGTGGGATTGGTTGGCAAACTGGCCGTGCGCCATACTGCGCCCCCGCATGAGTTATCCCTTTCCCCTCCTCACGCCCGACGAAGCGGCTGCCCTTCTCAACGACCGCGACATGGTGGGTTTCAGTTCGTTTACGTCGGCGAGTGCGCCCAAGGCCATCGCAAAAGCCATCGCCGTGCGCGCGCGCGCCGAGCATGCCCAAGGCCGCCCGTTTCAAATCGGCGTGATCACCGGCGCTTCCACTGGACCTTCGCTTGATGGTGAGCTGGCGCGTGCCGAGGCGGAGTATTTCCGCGCTCCGTTTCAAACCGACCCTGACCTGCGTCGTGCGATCAACGCCGGTAAAGTCCAGTTTGTGGACATGCATCTGTCCGGCGTGGCCAAGTCGATTCGCGCGGGCGTGTTTGGCAAAATCAACTGGGCGATCATCGAGGCGAGCGACATCGAGCCCGATGGCACGATCACGCTGTCGTCGTCGGTGGGCGTTTCGCCGACGTTGGTGCGTTGTGCCGATCGCGTGTTGATCGAGTTGAACCGTGCTCATCCGCCGGAGCTACGCGGACTTCATGATATCTATGAGTTGTCGGATCCGCCTCATCGGAAGCCGATCCCGATTCTCAGGGTGGCGGATCGCATCGGTGAAACCGTCGTGCACATCGATCCGAAGAAGATTGCCGGTTGCGTGGAGTCGTTGCACGAGGACGAGATTCTGGCGTTCTCGGAAGTCACGGATGTCACGCGACGCATCGGGGAAAATGTCGCGGGGTTCCTTGCTTCCGAACTGCGCGCCGGTCGCATCCCGAAGGAGTTTCTGCCCGTGCAAAGCGGCGTGGGCGACATCGCCAACTCGGTGCTGGGCGCGATGGGCGTGCACCCTGAAATCCCCACGTTCGAGATGTATTCGGAGGTGCTGCAGGACTCGGTTTTCGACCTGATGCGCTCGGGCAAAGTCACGCATGCGAGCAGCGTGTCGATCACCGCGACGACGCCGACACGCAAAGAAATCTACGCGAACCTTAACTTCTACAAAAAGCGCATGGTGCTGCGCCCGCAGGAAATCACCAATCACGCCGAGGTCATCCAGCGACTCGGGGTGATTGCGATCAACACGGCGCTGGAGTGCGACTTGTTTGGCAACGTGAACAGCACGCACGTCCTGGGCCGCAGTTTGATGAACGGCATCGGCGGCTCCGGCGATTTTACGCGCAACGGCTGGGTGTCGATCTTCACGTGCCCGTCCACGCAGAAGGGCGGCAAGATCAGCACGGTGGTCCCGCAAGTCAGCCATGTGGATCACAACGAGCATTCGGTGAGCGTTCTCGTGACCGAGCACGGAGTGGCCGACCTGCGCGGGAAATCGCCCAATGAACGCGCCCGCATGATCATCGAACGCTGCGCCCATCCGGATTTCCGCGAGGTGTTGCGCGACTATTATCACCTGGCGAAAGACGGCCACACGCCGCAGACGCTCAGCCGCGCGTTTGCCTTGCACGAGCAGTTCGCGCTCACGGGCGACATGCGCGGTGCTCTGTTGGTGTGAGCGCGTTCGGTTGGAAAAAATTAGACGCGCTATCCTGCCGCTTCTACTCCGCGTCTGCTTTTCTCATGGCGTAGAACTGCTCCCCCGCGGCGCTTCGTGATGGCGCGAAGTCTGCGATCAAATCGGCAAATGATGACGTTTGCGAAACGCTGGATCTGGATGTTGGGGCTGGCTGCGCTCTCCGTGGCGGTGGCGCCCTCGATTGCGCCGCTCGTGGCCGCGCCCGTCACGGTGCAGAAACGCCAGTCGTGGTCGTATGAGGGCGGCGCGCTGGTGTTTTCCAACGACTTTTCGGGGGCGCGCCTGAACGGCGTCGCGCCCGGGGAAGGCGAGGGGCGTTACACGCTCACCATCGATCGCGAAGGTCCCGGCGTATCGAACGCCAGCTCTTGGTATGCGTTTGCCATCGAGAGCAAAACCGCACGCAAGTTGGAGATCACGTTGTCCTACGTGTGGGCGCGCCACCGTTACGCGCCGAAGATCCGCGTTGGCGAGACGGGCGAGTGGCGGGCGTTGCCCTCTTCGCAGGTGAAATCGGGCGCGGCGCGCAACGAGACCGTGCTCACGATCAACGCGCCGGCCGGCCGCATTTACGTGTCGGGCGGGCCAATGATCACACTCGCGGAACACACCGCGTGGACCGACGCACTGGTTAAAACCAACGCGTCGTTCGTCACGCGCCGCGAGTTTGGCCGCTCGGTCGCGGGGCGCCCGCTCACGGTTTTGGAAACGCGCACCGCGAAAGCACCCGACGCCGGGACGGTGATCGTGATGACCTGGCAGCATCCGCCCGAGTATACAGGCACCCGCGCATTTCAGGGTTTTGTAGAGATCGTGCTGGGCGACACCGCGCAGGCGCGGGCGTTTCGCGAGAAATTCAACCTCGTGATCGTCCCCGTTGCGAATCCCGACGGCGTCCATGAGGGGCACTGGCGCAACAATCTGGGCGACATCGACCTCAATCGCGACTGGCGCAAATTCAGCCAGCCGGAGACGCGCGCGCTCAGCAGTCTGTTCAAAACCGTGCGCAATCCCGTGCTGTTTCTCGATTATCACTCGACCAAGAAGACGCTGTTTTACACGCAGCTCGACGAGTCGGCGCCCGTGCCCAACCTGTTCACCTTGAAATGGACCGACGCGCACATCGCCCGTTTTCCGAAAGAAAAAGTCTCGCGCGACACCAACCACAATCCGGACACCGCCACGTCGCGCAATTGGGCGGCCGCCGAGCTCAAAGTGCCTTCGATCACCGTCGAGCTCGCCGACGAGGCTCCGTTTGAGGTGTGCGCGGCGTTTGGTCGCTTTGGCGCCGAGGAGATGATGCGCCTGCTGATGGCTCCGTGATCGTTCGCGGGCACTGACTTTGCAACTTTCTGGGCCGCTGGCGCTTCCTGACGGCACCACGGCCTGCGTGAGCTCGGTTCGACCGGCGTGGGCTTTTCGCTTGTCAGATTGCCCTTCGGGAAGACGCTCTCGGCAACCGTAACCTGAAGAAATGGCGTCCAACTACACCGAAGACTCGATCAAGACCCTCTCGCCCCTGGAGCACATTCGCCTGCGCCCCGGCATGTATATCGGGCGTCTGGGGAGTGGCGCGAATGCCGAGGACGGCATCTACGTGCTCCTCAAGGAAACCATCGATAACTCCATCGACGAGTTCACGATGGGTCACGGCAAGAAGATCGAAATCGAACTCAACGACCGCACCATCCGCGTGCGCGACTACGGCCGCGGTATTCCGCTCGGGAAGCTCATCGACTGCGTTTCCATCATCAACACCGGTGCGAAATACGACAGCGAGACGTTCCAGAAGTCCGTCGGTCTGAACGGCGTCGGCCAGAAAGCCGTCAACGCGCTCTCCATTTCCTTCCGCGCCCAGGCTATCCGCGAAGGCGACACCAAGATCGTCGAGTTCACGCAGGGCAAGATCACCAAGGACAACAAGGTCTCCAAGACCACCGAGCGCAACGGCACGATCATCGAGTTCACGCCCGATGAGGCGCTCTTCGGCAAAGATTTCAAATTCCGCCCCGAGTTCATCGAGGAGATGCTCTGGAACTACGCCTACCTGAACCGCGGCCTCACGCTTACGTTCAACGGCAAGGCCTACAAATCCGAGAACGGCCTCAAGGATCTCCTCAACAAAAAGCTCACCGGCGACACGCTTTACCCGATCGTTCACATCGAGGCGGAGGACATCGAAGTCGCGCTCACCCACGGCGCCCACTACGGCGAAGAATACTACTCCTTCGTCAACGGCCAGCACACCACCATGGGCGGCACGCATCTCGCCGCCTTCCGCGAAGGTCTCGTGGCCACGCTGCGCAACTTTTTCAAAAAGGACTACGACGCCGCCGACGTCCGCCAGTCGATCATCGCCGCCGTTTCCGTGCGCGTGCAGGAACCGGTTTTCGAGTCGCAAACGAAGACCAAGCTCGGCTCCAACGAGATCGGCCCCAAAGGCCCGACCATCCGCCAGTTCATCGGCGGCTTCCTCCAGCAGCACCTCGACAACTGGCTCCATCGCAACCCCGAGGCCGCCGACGCGCTCAAACGCAAAATCGAGGAAAGCGAACGCGAGCGCAAAGAGCTCTCCGGCATCCGCAATCTCGCCCGCGAACGCGCCAAAAAAGCCTCGCTGCACAACCGCAAACTCCGCGATTGCCGCGTGCACCTCGACGGCAAGGACAAGCGCGCCGAGGACAGCTCGTTGTTCATCGTTGAAGGTGACTCCGCCGCCGGCTCGCTCACCTCGTGCCGCGATGTGCAGACGCAGGCCGTCTTCGCGCTGAAAGGCAAACCGCTCAATACCTTCGGCCTCACCAAGAAGGTCATCTACGAGAACGAGGAATTCCACCTCCTCCAGAGCGCCCTCAACATCGAGGAGGGCATGGACGGTCTGCGGTATAACAAGATCATCATCGCGACCGACGCCGACGTCGACGGCATGCACATCCGCCTGCTGCTCCTCTCGTTTATCCTCCAGTTTTTCCCCGAGCTGATCACGCAGGGCCACTTGTTCATTCTCGAAACGCCGCTCTTCCGCGTGCGCAACAAAAAGGAAACGCGCTACTGCTACAGCGAAGCCGAGAAACAAGCCGCGCTCATGAAGCTTGGACAAAGCGCCGAGATCACGCGCTTCAAAGGTTTGGGTGAAGTGAGCCCGGCCGAGTTCAAAGACTTCATCGGCGAAAACATGCGCGCCGAAAAAGTCACCCTTGATCGCCTGCACGACGTGGAAGGCCTGCTCACGTTCTACATGGGCAAGAACACGCCCAACCGCCAGGACTTCATCATTGGAAACCTGCGCGTGGAAAAAGACCTCGTCGAAGCCTGAACCCTTTTTAGTAGATGCCTAATCGCAAAGATCCCAAAGACGAACAGCCCGAGCTGCCCATCAACGGCGGCACGGATGATTCCAAGCTTGTCGACCCCGCCACGCCGGCGGAGGCCACCGAACTCGTTGCCGCCGAGGCGGAGGTTCCCAAGACCAACGACAACGCCCCGCTCGCGCATTCCTACCAGAAGTGGTTTCTTGAATACGCCAGCTACGTCATCCTCGACCGCGCCGTTCCTCACATCGACGACGGTCTGAAACCCGTTCAACGCCGCATCCTCCACACGTTCTGGGAACAGGACGACGGTCGCTTCCACAAAGTCGCCAACATCGTCGGCGCGTGCATGCGTTTCCATCCGCACGGTGACGCGTCCATTGGCGCTGCGCTCGTCGGCATGGGCCAGCGCGGCTACCTCGTCGAGCCGCAGGGCAACTTCGGCAACGTTCTCACCGGTGACGACGCGGCCGCGCCGCGTTACATCGAGGCTCGCCTCACGGCCTTTGCCCGCGAGGTGTTGTTCAACCCCAAGACCACCGTCTGGCAGTCCAGCTACGACGGTCGCGCCAAGGAACCGGTCACGTTGCCCGCCAAGTTCCCGATCGTCCTTCTCGACGGTGCCGAGGGCATCGCGGTCGGTCTCTCGACCAAGATCCTTCCGCATAATTTCAACGACATCTGCCGTTGCGCGATCAACCACCTCCAGGACAAACGCTTCAAGCTGGTCCCTGACTTTCCCTCGGGCGGCATCGCCGACTTCGCCGATTACAACGACGGCCAGCGCGGTGCGAAGGTGAAGGTTCGCGCCAAGATGGAGACGCGCGGCAAATACCAGATCGCCATCACCGAGCTGCCTTATGGCACGAGCACCGTGTCGCTCATCGAGTCGATCCTCGCGGCCAACGCGAAGGGCAAGATCAAGATCAAGCACGTCGACGACAATACGTCCGAGTCGGTCGAGATCCTCGTTCACCTCCCGCAGGGCGCCGATGCCGATCAGGTGATCAACCAGCTCTACGTGTTCACCGACTGCCAGGTGTCCATCTCGCCGGCCGCCTGCGTCATCGATACCGTCGATGGTCAGGACAAACCGGTATTCCTCGGTGTATCCGAAATCCTGCGACGCTCGGTCGACAAGACCGTCCAGCTCCTCAAGCAGGAACTCGACATCAAGCTCGGCGAACTCGAACAGCAGTGGCACTGGGACTCCCTTGAGCGCATCTTCATCGAAGAGCGCATCTACCGCCGCATCGAGACTTCGAAGACGTGGGAAAGCGTGCTGGCCGAGATTCACGAAGGCCTGAAGCCGTTCATCAAAAAACTGCGCCGCGAAGTCACCGACGAGGATGTCACCCGCCTCACGGAAATCCGCATCAAGCGCATCTCCGCCTACAACCGCTTCAAGGCCGACGAGGCTATCAAGGCGATCGAGGACGATATCAAGACGACGAAACACGACCTCGCGCATCTCACCGAATACGCGATCAAGTGGTTCGAGACCTTGCAGGAAAAATACGGCAAAGGCCGCAAGCGCCGCACCACCTGCGACGAAGTCGAGCAGATCAGCGCCGCGCAGGTCGTCGTCGCCAACCAGAAACTCTACGTCAACCGCGAGGAAGGCTTCGTCGGTCTCAACTGGCGCCAGCATGAGTTCGTAGTCGAGTGCACCATTCTCGACGACGTCGTGTGTTTTATGGGCGATGCGACCTGCAAGGTCGTGAAGGTGGCCGACAAGGTCTTCGTCGGAAAAGACATCAAGCACCTGCATGTCATTCCGAAAGACGGCGACGACCGGTTCTACACCGTCGTTTATCAGGACAAGGAAAGCGGCAAGGCCTTCGTCAAACGCTTCCAGCTCGGCGGCACCACCCGCGAAAAAGTCTACAACCTTGCCGCGAGCGAAGGTTCGAAACTGGTGTTCTTCGACGAGACGAAGAACAAGGAAAGCATTCCCACCAAGCTGCGCATCCAACTCAGCGGACGCTGTTCGGCGCGCGTGAAGGATTTCGAGTTCGACCTGTCCGAACAAACGATCGGCAGCCGCAGCGCCAAGGGCGCAACCGTCACGCAGTATCCGATCAAAGAAGTCACCCGCGCCTGAGCGGCGTTGGCCGAGCTTCACGGTTCATAAAAAA
>JBEVND010000447.1:0-4511 GCA_040508285.1 Rariglobus sp.
GCCGCCCAGTCGATTGGCCACCAGCCGATCGACGTCCAGGCGCTTGGCTGCGACTTCCTCGCCTTTAGCGGACACAAGATGGCCGGCCCGACCGGCATCGGCGTGCTCTACGGCCGTCGCCAGCTTCTGGATACAATGCCACCCTGGCAGACCGGCGGCGGCATGGTGGTCACCGTCAGTTACGAAGGCGCAAAGTGGAAGCCCTCGCCCGAACGGTTCGAAGCCGGCACGCCCAACGTCGCCGACGCCATTGGCCTTCACGCTGCTTTCGATTACCTCGACGCGCTCGACCGCACCGCCATCGCCAAACACGACTATTCTCTCGGTGAACGCGCCTGTGCCGCCCTCGCCGAACTCCCCGGCATTCGCATCCTCGGCCCCAAGCCCGGCCAGCCGCGCGGCGGTCTGGTGAGTTTCGCCTTCGCCGAGGCCCACGCCCACGACGTCGTCACCTTCGCCGACCAGGACGGCCTCGCACTGCGTGGCGGACACCACTGCAACCAGCCGCTCATGAAAAAGCTCGGCCTCCCGAGCACCACCCGCGCGAGTTTCTTCGTCTACAACACGCCCGAAGAAATCGACGTCCTCGTGAAGTCGATGCGCCGCATCCTGAAGTTCTTCGCAGGCTGATCAGCCTAGCATCATCCAAGAGCCTTCCTGCGCGGGTCCGTCTTAAACGGCCCGCGCAAATTGTTTCCGGCGTCCGAAGGTATTACCGACGACGACGGCGGCTCGCCAACATCAGACCGGATCCGCAGGCGATCACACAGAAGACTGACGTCGAGGGCTCGGGAATCGCCGAAACCGAGAACCCGAGATCGTCCAGCATCGCAACATCGAGTTCGGTCAAGAAGCGGCGCTCACCTGCGCCGATGGACGGCGACACGGAAGACTCCTGCAAGGGACCGTTCATGAAAACTTCACTGTAAATGCCGGAGGCAACGTGGTCTTCCCCTTCACTCAATAAGTTCACACCACCACCCTGATGCGCCGCAACACCGTTGGCACCGAGCCAGTTTGTGCCCGAGTGATTTTGCTCCCAACTAAAACTGCCGCCAAAACCCACCGAGTGAAGGATCTCATGCAACGCCACCGAATAAAAATCGAACAGGCCTTCTCCAACCGCAGTGGTATGATCAAAATGCCAACTGGTCGTTGAATTAAATGAAAGCGTGCCCGCGAGCAGTCCGAACTGAAGCGAGTAGCTTGAATTGGAAGTCCCCAATGCTCTGTTGCCATTAATCACTCCAACGAGCGGGCCGTCGCCTCTCGACATAACTGCATTCGACGCATTTTGCATCTGCGCAACTGCTCCTTCCCACTCGTTCGGGTCTCCGCCGCCGCTCAAGCTAAAACCGGCACCACTCGATCCACCCAAACCAAGCGTGGATCCAGCCAAATTCCGTGCTCCCACGAAAATACGATATTCGTTCGCGCCCGAGCTGAAACTGCCAAGCGCCACATTCGCATCGGTCGTGGGATTCTTAAAACTCAACGACCAGTTAACGGTCGCCGACGTTTCTCCGTTCGTTCCCGTATAGGTCAACGTAGACGGGCTCAACGCCCCCAACGATGACGTGATCACGTTGCTCACATCCAGCGCAGCACGCTCCAAAGCTGCAGAAGCGCCCGCATGGGAACTGAAGAAATTGCCCGTGTCATAGGAGTAGTCTATGACGATGGAAATCGCCGAAGCCTGATGCGTGGCAGTTAATAGCAGCAACCCGAGGAGAGCGCGTTTCATGTAAATGCCGGTTCTGCAAATACCGTGCCCCGAAATCAACATCGGCGTTTCCACTCGGCCTCAAAGGTCGTAGAAACTTCTTGAGGAAACCCAACGCCATCGCCCTCAAAGCATCCAACCGCCAATCCTCAAATAATTTACATGAGACTTCCTCATCGCTGGAGCCTTTCCCATAATTACCTCGCCGGCATCACCGCCGGCCAGTGGTGGCGCCTTCTCCGTGAGAACCGTTTCGCTGTCTCGCCCGCCTACGCCCACCGCGCCGCGTTTGTCACCGCCTCGGCATTGCTCAATTCCTGGCATGCCCGTCGCGAACGAAAACTTCACGCCGCCGGAGTCGCCGCCACGCGCATCACCAAGCCTCCCGTCTTCATCCTCGGCCACTGGCGCAGCGGCACCACCCACCTGCACAACCTCCTCGCGACCGACCCGCGCTTTGTCTTCGCCAACACCTACCAGGTCGTCAACCCCGAGACGTTTCTCACGACCGAGGAAGTGCGCGCCCGTCGCTTCGCGTGGATGGTTCCGCCCAAGCGGCTCATGGACAACATGGCCCTCAGCTTCAGTTCACCGCAGGAGGAGGAATTCGCTCCCGCTCTCCTCTCACTGCGCTCGATGTATCTCGGCATGTCGTTCCCCGACCGCATGCCTTACTACGAAAAATTCCTCACTTTTGACGAAGCCGATCCCGCCGATCGCGAGGCGTGGAAAAAGGGACTGCTGGATTTTTGCCGCAAGCTTACCTACCTCCACGGCGAAGAACGCCCGCTCCTGCTCAAGTCCCCTCCCAACACCGCGCGCGTCCGTCTCCTGCTTGAGCTGTTTCCGGATGCGAAATTCGTCCACATCCATCGCCACCCGCACGAGGTCTACCGCAGCCAGCTGCATTTTTATAACACCGTCCTCTGGCATACTTACCTCCAAAAGCCCGATCACTCCACCCTGCCCGATGTCGTGCTGAGCCGCTACCGCTCCGTCTTTGACGCGCTCTTCCGCGACATTCCGACCATCCCCGCCGGCAACTTTCACGAGCTGTCCTTCACCGACCTCGAACGCGATCCGATCGGGGAAACTGAAAAAATCTACACCGCGCTCAACCTCGGCGATTTTGAACAGGTGCGCACGCCGCTGACGACCTACGTGTCCTCATTAAGCGGATACGAGAAAAACGTTTTTAAACCACTCGACGACGCCACTCGCTCGCGCGTCAACTCCGCCGCCGCGCCCGTTCTCGCCCGCTACGGTTACACCGCATGAGCACCGATCCCGCCGCCTCCGTGCCCTCCTCTGTCCGCGCTCCCTCGCCCGCCGGTCTTCCGCTCCTCGGCCACGCCCTCGCGTTCAAACGCGATCCGCTCGGCTTCCTCGTCAACACCGCTCGCGAACAAGGTCCCGTCGCCCGGCTTCGCCTTGGTCCGCTGCTCTATCACCTCGTCAGCGACCCCGCGCTCGTGGCAACCGTTCTCCAGGAACGCGCCCAGCACTACGTCCGCGACACGCGTAGCTCGCGCAACATCCGCCTCGTCACCGGAGAAGGCCTGCTCTGCTGCGAAGGCGACCTCTGGCGCCGCCATCGCCGACTCGCCCAACCGATTTTCCACCACCGCCGCCTCGTCGCGCTGGCCGACATCATGACGCGCACCGCCGAAGAATCGGTTGCGAGTTGGCAAGCCGCCGCAGCCACGTCGCAACCGCTCGACCTCGCCTCCGAGATGAGCCGCCTCACGTTCACCATTGTGGGCCGCTGCCTCTTCGGATCCGAACTCGGACCGCGCGCCACCGACGTCGAAAAAGCGTTTCCCGTCCTCCTCGAAGAATTGTTCAACCGCGCCCAAAGCGCCGTGTCGTTGCCCATCTGGCTGCCCACGCCCGCCCACCGCCGTTTCCAACGCGCCATCGCCACCGTGGACGACGTCGTGCGCACCGTGCTCGACGAACGCCGCGGCGCCACCGCCGACCGCCCGGACTTGCTCAGCCTCCTCCTCGAAGTCCGCGACGAAGACGGCTCCGGCCTCTCCGAACAAGAGGTGCGCGACCACATCGTCACCTTCCTGCTCGCCGGCCACGAAACCACCGCCAGCGCGCTTACGTGGACGCTTTGCCTGCTCGCCTCGCACCCCGATTCGTTGCGTGCCGTCGAAGCCGAACTCGACACCGTGCTCAACGGAAACCCCGTCACGCTCGAAACGCTTCCGAAGCTTACGCAGCTCGACGCCGTTTTCCGCGAAAGCCTCCGCCTCTACCCCACCATCTGGATCGCCGAACGCCGCGTCACCCAGGACGACACCCTCGGCGGTTTCGACATCCCTGCCGGCTCCACGGTCGTGATCTCGCCCTACGTCACGCAACGCCTCGCCTCGCACTGGCCCGACCCCGATGCCTTCCGTCCCTCGCGCTTCCTCGACGAAGCCGCGCCACGCACCCTCCCCAAAGACGGCTACTTCCCCTTCGGCGCCGGCCCGCACCAATGCATCGGCCAGCACTTCGCGATGATGGAAGCCAAGATCGCCCTCGCCGTCCTCCTCAGCCGCTTCCGAGTCCATCTCGTCAACGACACCTTCCCTCCCGCCTGGGCCGGCATCACGCTTCGGCCCGAAGGCACTGTCCCAGTTCGCCTCGAAAGACGTCGATAGTCGGATCAACTGTTACGGTCAGCCAGCGTCCTAAGTCGTCGTAGGTGCAACGATGGATCGAGCACATCGTAATGACTCGGCACGACGCCGGTTAACTCCATCGACGCAACCTTGCGTAGACTGCTCCGCACGGC
>JBEVND010000006.1:0-8287 GCA_040508285.1 Rariglobus sp.
CCTTGGCGGTCGCGGTCCTGAGTCGCACGGTGAACTTTTATTTCAGCGGAGCCCTCGCGGCGCTGGCGTTTGCGGTCGCGGCATTTGCCGTGCTCACGCTGACGCGGTGGCCAGGGATACGCGCGGCCCTGGAGGCCTCGTGGGTGCTGTGGACCTTTGCGCTCGTGGGGAGCTTGGATGAATCGACGTCGGGCTACTTGCAGTTGCAGGAAAATACCTGGTTTCTGACGACTGCGGTGGTGATCGCATGGGGCGCGGCAATCGTGCTCTCCCGGTCCAGAGACGCCGCCGAAACCGTGTGGTGGCGCCGTCGCCAAGAAGGCGTGCAGACGTTGTTGGCGACGCTGCTCACCTGTGTGGCGACGGTGCGGTGTTACCTCGGCAATGAGCGGATCGTGGCCTTGATCGCCTCGCTGGCCATGGTGGTTTTGATTCTGCGTATCGCCAAAGTCAGGACCGCGCGCCATGCCGCGATCGCCTTGGGGATGTGGCTGGCATGCCTTGCCGCGGTGCACGTGAGCAGCGGCGATGCGGAGGGTTTTTACGCCGGGTTTATTGTAGTTGGATTGGCGGCGATTGCGCTCCTGGCTTTGCCACTGGTGGTCGTCGCTGGACCCGCGCCGGTGAACGCGAGCGGACGCAGTCAGTTGCGCTGGTTCTTCGGTGCGAGCGGGCTGGGGCTGATTTTCTACGCAGGGCTGAGCCAGCAAGGACCGTTGCTCCCTTATGTGACCGTGATCTGGGGACTCGCCTCGATCGTGGCGTTTATGACGGGCTTGTTTGCGCGTTCGCGTCCGCACCGGTTGCTGGGGTTGATCGGTCTGGCGTTGTGCGTGCCGCGGGTGTTCATCGTGGACTTGGATTCTACGCTTCATCGCATCGCGGCGTTTGTGGTGCTCGGCCTCGTGCTGCTGTGGGTTGGTTTTTCTTATCACCGTTTCCGGCACTTAATCACTGAAACCCCCACCAAGGGGACGAACTCATGAAATCTTTCGAAGAACGTCTCCGCAGCGAATCCGTTGCGTGGGTGGAAACCGGCGTCGTCACCTCGGCGCAACGACAAGCGCTGCTCGAACGCCATCCGGTGGAAGCGGGAGGGGGAGGGCGCTTCGTCGCGATCCTCGGCGCGGTGGGCGGCGGGTTGTTGCTGGCGGGCGTGTGTTTATTAGTCAGCGCCAACTGGCAGGAGATCGGCGATTGGGTGAAGATCGGCGGACTGGTCGCGCTGCTGATGGGGGCTTACGTGGCGGGCTGGAAGTTGAAGATTTCTCCCGGTAACTACGAAAAAACCGGCGACGCGTTTTTCATGTTGGGCGCAGGCCTGCTCATGGCGGGGATCGCGCTGGTGAGTCAGATTTTTCACCTCAATTCGCGGCCGGCGACGGGGGTGCTGGTGTGGTGGCTCGGCATCGTGACGGTGCCATGGCTGGTGAAATCCAAAGGCGCGCAGGCGGTCAGCTTGATCGCGTTACTTATTTGGTTGGGAATGGAGTTTGCGATACGCGGAAGCTGGCTCTCCCTCGCGGAGCAGGGGCGAGGCTTCGAAGACGGCGTGCGTCTGGTGGCCATCATGACGGCGCTCGGCCTCGCGATCTGGCTGGCGGGCTTGGCGCTGCGGGAAACGCGTCACGAGCTGTTCGCTGCGTTACACGAAAAATGGGGCGCGTTGATCGTGTGCTCGGGATTATACGTGATCGGGTTTCTCCGGCATTTCTGGAGCTGGCAAAACAACGAGTATGCGGTGCGGTTGTTGCCCGTGATATTGGTGGCAGGTCTGATCGTGGCGGCTGCCGTGCTGGCCTGGCGGGCAAGCCGGCGCGAAGTGCTGGCGATGGCCCCGTGGTTGGTCGCTGCGCTCATTCCGGTTGGCGCGGTGCTGTTCGGCTGGAATGTCGGCGATCACGGCTGGCTGTGGAGTGCGTGGTCGTGGACGGCGTTGTTTGTGTTGAACGTGTTTATGATCCGCACGGGTCTCGCGACGGGACGCGAAGGTTGGGTGAATCTCGGTATGGCGTTTATCGCGCTGAACATTGTGACGCGTTACTTCGACCTGTTTGGGACGATGCTTGAAGGCGGTGTGTTTTTTGTGATCTCGGGCGTGATCGTGCTGACGCTGGGAATCTATCTGGAACGGAAACGTCGTAAATGGCTGGGCGCGATGCGCGCGGAAAAGGAGGTCGCATGAATAACATCAAAATTGCCCGCTGGGTCTGGGTCGTGGTAGCGGTGCAGGTGGTTTTCCTGCTGAGCTGGGCCGGCTATCATCAATGGGTGCGAAGCTCGGCGCCCGCCATTCGCCTGAAAACGTTGCCGGTGGATCCGCGCGATATTCTGCGCGGTGATTACATGATTCTTAATTACGAGATCAGTAACGCGAAGGCGCCGGTCGATCCGATGGAGCACAGCGATGTCTTCGTGATTCTTAAGCCCGAGGGTGCGCACTACGTCGTGGATACGGTTGTCACCGAAAAGCCCGCCGACGGTGACAACCGTGTCTGGGTTCACGCGCTGGCGTCCGGTTCGGTCGGCGAGTTGTTTCTCACGTATGGCATCGAACGGTTTTTTGTGCCGGAGGGAAGGGGCACGCCGACGTTTAAGACTCTCGAAGTCGAAGCGTCGGTGAGCCCGACCAACCGGCTCTATATCCGTCGACTGTGGCTCGATGGAAAACGCTTCCCCTGATCTTTAAAAACGTTCGCATATCTCCATGTTAGACACCCCGTCTTATCCCCGCGCTTACGCTCCTTGGTTTGTCACCTGGCCGGTCATGGCGCTGGGGAAATTGCTCTACAACGTCCGCACGCTGAACGCCGAGCGCGTGCCCGCCCAAGGTGGCGCGTTGCTGGTGGCGAATCACCTCTCGTATGCGGACGTGCTGGTGTTGCAGATGTCGTGTCCACGCCCGATTCGGTTTGTCGGTCACGAGGAGTTTCTGCACCAGAGCTGGTTTTTTCGCCTGGTCTACAAACTGACGGGGACGATTCCGGTGTCGCCGAGCAACGCGCTCGAAACATTCCGACGCGTTTCAAAGTCGCTGAACGACGGCGAACTCGTGTTGATCTTCCCCGAGGGAGCGATCTCGCGCACGGGGCAGTTGATGAAACTCCACCGCGGCTTCGAGATGATGGCGCGCAAGGCGGGCGTGCCGGTGATCCCGGTTTTCCACGATGGCCTCTGGGGATCGTTGTTCTCGTTTTCCGAGAACAAGTATCTGCTGAAATCGCCGCGCCTGATGCGCACGGCGGTGTGCGTGGCATGGGGCGAGGCGATGACCGGCCAGCAAGCCAACGGTGCCAAAGTGCGCGAGGCATTGCTCGATCTGGGATGCGCGGCGTTTGAAGAACGTCCGCAGCTCAAACGCCATCTCGCCACCGAGATCGTCCGCCGACTCGGGCGGAATCCCGGGCGCCTGGTGATCGTGGACCGCACGGCGGCGCGCCGCGAGGTCAAGGCGGCGGCCTTTTTTGCGGCAGCGGCGGCACTTTCAAAGCACCTGCGCAAAACCGTGAGCGAGCCACGCGTGGGGATCGTGCTGCCGCCCGGCGTGGGCGCGAGTATTGCCAACCTTGCGGTGCTCTGTGCCGGCAAGGTGCCGGTGAACTTCAACTTCACGGCGGGTCGCTCCGCCATCGATTCGAGCCTGCGCATGTCGGGCGTGAAGACCATCATCTCGGCCGATGCCATGAAGGCCAAGGCCACGGGTTTTCCCTGGCCTGAGCGCACGCTCGACCTCACGACGACGATCAAGGAACTCGGCGGGAAACGTGCGCTCCTGCCTTGGTTGATTGCCGCGTGGGTGCTTCCCAATCAGATGCTCTCGCGCCTGCTTGGCTTGCCCAAATACGGCGACCGCACCGAGGCGGGCCTCCTGTTCACCAGCGGAAGTTCGGGCGAACCCAAAGGCGTGCCGCTCACGCACCGCAATATCCTCGCGAACTGCTGGCAGTTTTCCACGCTCTCCATTTTCCCGGAGAACTCCGTCATGCTAAGCTGCCTGCCGGTATTTCACAGTTTCGGGTTCACCGTGAACATGTGGTATCCGCTGCTGCGCCCCTGTCGCTCGGTGACGGTGCCAAGCCCGCTCGAAACGAAAAAAATCATCGACGCCATTCGCGAAGAGGAAGTCACCGTGATGGTCGGTGCGCCGACGTTTATGCGTCCGATCTTCAAGAAGGCGGAACCCGCCGATCTGAAATCGCTGCAGATTCTCGTCTCGGGCGCGGAGAAGATGCCGATGGACCTCTACGAGGGCTTCCTGGAAAAATTCCACCTCGAGATGATGCAGGGCTACGGAATGACCGAGGCGTCGCCGGCGACGAACGTCAACCAACCCGATCCCACGCTGCCCACGGTCACGGCCGCCGAGCAACCGGGCAAACGGCTGGGATCGGTCGGTCGCATGATGACGGGTATGACGGCGCGCGTGCTTCATCCCGAGACCCGAGAAGAACTGCCGGCCGGCGAAACCGGCGTCGTGGCGTTTCGCGGCGCCAACATGTTTGGCGGTTACCTCGATGACCCGAAGAAGACCGCCGACGTATTTCACGACGGCTGGTATATCACGGGCGACATCGGGCGTTTTGATGAAGATGGCTTTCTGTTTATCGAAGGACGGCTCTCACGGTTCTCCAAAATCGCGGGTGAGATGGTGCCGCACGGCACGGTGGAGCAAAAACTGGTGGATGCCTTTGCGCTCGATCAGACGGACGGCTACGCGCTCTTCGTTACCGGCGTTTCCGATCCGGGTAAAGGCGAGCAACTCGTGCTCCTGACGACTCGCGATGAAGTGACCGCGGACAGCGTTAAGGAAAAACTATCCGGCGCCGGCGTGCCCAATTTGTGGATACCCAAAGTCGTGGTGAAGGTGGACAAGATTCCCGTGCTCGGGACGGGTAAACTCGACCTCAAAGGCTGCAAAGAACTCGCGGAAAACGCGGTGAAATCCAATGCGAATTGATTGTCACGTTCACATCGTCGGCACGGGAACCGGCGGCACGGGCTGCTGGTATCGTCCACGCGGCCTCACGAAACTCGGCGCGCCGTTTTTGGTGCGCAGCGTGGGGCTCACGACGAAGGACTTAAAAGGCCCCGACTTCGACCGGGTCTACGCGGAGCAACTGCTCGGCTACGTGCGCGGTTCGTCGATCGACAGCGCGATGTTGCTGGCGCACGAGTTGCCTTATGCCGAAGACGGCACGCCGCTGCCGGACCGCGCTTCGTTTTATGTGCCGAACGATTACGTGCTAAAGCTCGCGCGGGAGCATCCCGAGTTTCTGGCGGGAGTTTCGATTCACCCGTCGCGGAAGGATGCGTTCGAGGAATTGGAGAAGTGTATCGCCGGCGGTGCGTCGGCGTTGAAGTGCCTGCCGAACGTGCAGGGCATCGACTGGAATGCGCCACGACACACGAAATTCCTGGAGCGCATGGCGGAGGCCGGTCTGCCGCTGCTCGCACACACGGGAAGCGAACGCACGATGCCGGTGATGGATGCTGCGCTGGCGTCGCCGCGCGTGCTCACGCGACCTCTGGAGATCGGCGTGACGTGTATCGCGGCCCATTGCGGGACGGGCATGATGGTGCTCGACCCGGACTATTTCGACGTGTTTGCCGAGATGACGGAACGTTTCCCGAATCTTTACGGGGACAATAGCGCGCTGGCGGCGTTGAATTTCCGACTGAGACCCTCGGCTTTGCGACGCATGATCCATGGCGCGCTGGCTGGACGCATCTTGCATGGCAGCGATTTACCGGTGCCGGTGAGCGGCTTGCTGGCTTGGGCGGGCGGTATGATGTCATGGCGCGATCACCGCGCCGCCGCGCGTATCCAAAATCCACTGCAACGTGACGCCGAACTGAAGCGGCTGATGGGCTTCGGCGAAGGGACTTTCACACTCGCGGAAAAAGTGCTGCGGATACCGGCCATCAAAAAAACGTAAGGTTGGGCGCAGGTGAATTTCGGTTTGGAACTGGCGGTAAGTTGCAGCTACTTTGCGTAGTTTTAGCGCATTGCCTTCATCGCTCATGGCCGAACGTCCCGTCACCATTTCTGAATCTGTCGCCGCATTATCCGCCCAGCCGGCGGCCCGACCTCCGGGTGGGGTGATCGGAACGGCGGTGGCGACCGGACTGGCCGGCGTGACAGTGGGTGCGATCATGGTGGTGCGGGCGTTCTCGGCGGCGGCGGTGATTTTTGCGGGCGCGTTGGTCGCAGGCATGGAAATCGGCCTCGGTGCGGCGTTGATCAGCCAGATCGTGATCGGCGGGGCGCTGGCGATCTTCAGTGCGTATCGCGGCACGATCGGCACGGCCAGTCCCGAGACGAGTGCGGCGCTGGCGGTCGTGGTCATCGCGGCGGCCGCGGTGTTGCCGGCCGGACCTGAACTGAGCGGCATCTTGATCGCATGCTGCGCGCTGTCGGCAGGCGTGTTTGGAGCGCTGTTGTGGACGATGGGAAAGCTGCAATGGGGCAACTTGATCCGGTTCGTGCCGTATCCGGTGATCGGCGGATTTCTGGCGGGTATCGGCTGGGTGTTGTCGAAGAGTGGCATGCTGGTGGTGCTGCCGGAGCCGTGGTCTTGGAGCGAAGTGATCGAGCGTGCGGGCTCTTGGATTCCGACGGTGCTGCTGGCGGTGGCACTGTTGTTAATGCAGCGAAAATTTAAAAAACGCCTTGGTGTGCCTCTTACCCTGCTCGCGGCAATCGGACTGTTTCACGCGTGGGCATTCGCGTTTGGTTGGTCGGGAGAAAAGTTGCAGGACGCGGGGCTGCTGCTGATCGCGGGCGGCTCGGGCGAGAGTTTGTTTCGGCACGAAGGGCTGCTGGCCTTCGTGAACCTGCCGCCCGAGGCGATCTGGGGCCTGTTGCCGCAATTGGGAACGCTGTTGCTCGTCGGTGTGGTGGCGCTGTTGCTCACCTTGAGCGGACTCGAAGTGGCGACGCGGACGGATGTGGATCTCAACCGCGAACTGCGGGTGACGGGCGTGGCGAATATGGTGACGGCGATGGCGGGCGGCTTGCCGGGCTTCGTGTCACTGACGACATCGACGCTGGCCCGCGCGATGGCGCCGGTGTCGCGGGTGGTGGGATTGATCGCGGTCGTCGTGTGCGGCGTGGCGCTGTGGGGCGGCACGGGGGTGTTGTCGTGGATGCCCTCGTTTGTGGTCGGCGGTATTACCCTGGCGACCGGCCTGGCCTATTTGTTGGACTGGGTGGTGGGTGGCTGGAAACGGTTTGGCAAAGTGGATCTCGGGCTCGTGATGGTGATTCTCGTGGTGACCATCGTGTTCGGCCTGCTCCCCGGCGTGGCGGTGGGTATCGCGGGAGCGGTCGTGCTGTTTATCGTGAGCTTTAGCATGATCGATGTGGTCACGTTGCAGACGGACGGAAGCAGCCTGCACAGCTCCGTCGAACGACCGGCCGCGGATCGCGCGTGGCTCGGCGAAAAGGGCAAATCCATCCAGGTGCTGCGCCTGCACGGCTTCGTGTTTTTCGGCACCGCGACGCAGTTGCTCGGTCGGTTACGACACCTTGCGATCGAGACGCCCGAGGTGCGGTTCCTCGTGTTGGACGGGCGGCGTGTCAGCGGCGTGGACGCCTCGGCGGCGTATGCCCTGGTGCGCCTCACTCAACTCGCGGTCGAGAGGCGCGTATCGATTTTGCTCACGGGTTTTTCGCCGAAAGTGCTGAAGCATCTGGAGCGTGGTGGCCTGATCATCTCCGAGCATTCGCAGCTGTGGGCGTTTGAAGATCTCGACCGCGGCATGGAGTGGTGCGAGGAGCGCCTGCTCGTGCGGGAGCGTCCGGCGGGAGTTGAGGCCCCGGTGAACATTGCGTTCATGGACGGCCTGCGACCGGCGTTGGCTTTCGCCGAGCCGTTCAGGATGGAAGCGGGCGAAACGCTGGTGAAGCAGGGCGATAAATCGGACGAAATTTATCTCGTTGAAGACGGCCTGCTGACGATTCGCCTCGAAATGCACAACGGCCAGTCGATCCGTCTGCGGACGTTGCGAGCGGGAACGGTGATCGGCGAAATGGCGTTTTATCTAGGAACGATGCGTAGCGCGGCGGTGATCACCGAAACGCCGGTGCATGGCTACAAACTCACGCGCGATGCGCTGGAGAAGCTCACGCGAGATCATCCGGCGGCAGCGGCGCGGTTCCATGAGACGCTCGCGCGACAGTTGGCGGAACGTCTGGCCGAGGCCAACCGCCTCATGGAAACGGCGATCCAGTGATCAGTTTTTTCCGCTGTCGTCGTTGCGTGAGGAGGGACGAAGCGGGGCGATA
>JBEVND010000269.1:0-10639 GCA_040508285.1 Rariglobus sp.
ATCCGTCGTCTGGTTCTGGGAGGACGTATCGCTTAATCGAATACGATAGCCCGCGAGCAAGTCACGTTGCGAGGTGTAGGTGTAAAACAGGTCCGTGCTCGCGCTGTAGGTCGAAAGATCGACGAGGCCGGCCGAGTTATCCACGTAATCGAGCATTCCGTAACCGAACGTGCCGGCCAGGCTGTAGCGCTCGATGACTGGATATTTCCAGTTAAGGCCAGCGTTGTAGTTCCATGCGTCGGTGCGCTGACCGATGTTGGGATCCGCCTGACTTTGGCGACTTGCTCCGAAAGTAACCGAGCCCGTGGTGCGGCCGGTATTTTTAACGAACTCCACACCCATGGACGGGTTGGAGAAATTCTCCGAAGTGTTGGACGCAAAGCTGCCAAGGTTCCACGAGATGTTGCCGTTGACGCTGATCAACCCGGCGCGACGCGCGTATTCGAGCCCGAGACTGCTGTTGGTAAAGATGTCACCTTCAGCGGCCGACGATGCAAAGATGTTGGAATCGTAGCCGATGGTCACACTGCCTACGACGAAGATCTGGTCGCGGCCCTCGTTGAATTTTAGCAGCGCAAACGCGTCACCAGCGCCCATGGAAATGAGCACGCCGGTGAGAGCGAGCAGACGACAGCGAGTCCTTGTCCTCATGAGCATCAAGCGGAGCGATCCTTCAATCGGTGACTAATCACTTATAATACGGACTGACCGTGATCTGAGGAGGAATGCGGCCGGGCAAGACTTCGACGGGAACGATAATCTGCTCTCCGCTGGCATCGTTTTGACTGAAAACTCCGTCGCCCGAAGACTCGTTTTTGCGTTCAGAAACTTCGAAGTAAACGGTCTTACGCGCCATACAGGCCATGGCTACTTTTTCACCCAAGCGATTCACGTCACCCTTGGGGATTTCCTGAATCTTAATGACGGGTGGCTCAAAATTGGAGTTGCGGGTAATGATGGCCTGTTGGCCGGGTTTAAGGGACTGGCCACCCGCCATCATGTCGCCGCGCACTGTGACGTCTCCTTCGAGAAGGGAAACGGTCGTTTGTGAGTCGGTGGTTTCGACGACCACCTTGCGGCCGCGAATGGCGATACTCGCGTGGCGGGTATTATAAGTCATGGTGCTACCCGCGACCATTTTGCTGGTGCAGAGACCGACCGTGCCTTTTGGCAAAAACGCGGTCGTCTGCGAAACAGAGGGCTCGATCTCCAAATCAGTGCGGTTCGGCGAAAACGGCTCCTGTAGAAAACGGCGCATCTCTAGACGCGTGTCCGGATCGAAAGCGATGCCAGTGCCGTTCGAAAGAACGATGGCATTGTTCGACGTCGGGGTCGTTTCCACCACGACGCCCTCCGCGGCGTGCACCGACTTCTTGGTCAAATCTTCGATGCGCTCACCTGTGTTGATAGAGGTTATGCCCTCAACATCAGCAACATAAAGCTTGCTGGTTGGGTTTTTGCGCTTTCCCTCCGCCGCATGTGAACCTACCGCCGACGCGAGAGCGGCAAGTCCGATAAGGGCGATAGTAGCGATCTTGAAGGAGTGGCGGTTAATGGTGTTCATGGCGTGATGGCTACTTTATCGGCTGTTTTTTAAGTTTTTGGGCTTTTTAGCAGATATCACACCTAGGCTTGCGGCTAGGGGTTATACCCTAGACGCAATCCGGCGCGCCCATTTATTCAACTACAATGTTCAATATTTTGCCCGGAACGAAGACGATGCGCTTAACGTTTTTACCTGCGAGGAATGGAGCTGAGTCAGGGTTGGAGTTCGCCAAATCCATAGCTGCTTCCTGGCCAATACCAACTGCAACAATGAGCTCGGCGCGCTTCTTGCCATTTACCTGCACGATTAGCTTTTGTTCCGTCGAAATCAATTTCGAAGCATCGAACTTGGGCCACGGAGCTTTCTGAACTGAGCCGGAGTTGCCGAGGCGCGACCACAGTTCTTCTGCGATGTGCGGGGCCAACGGCGCGAGCACTTGGATAAACTGTGTGAGCGTGCTACGGCTGATGCGCTCGGCCTTCTGCACCGCGTTGATGAAAATCATCATTTGCGAGATCGCGGTGTTGAAGCGCATTGCCTCGATGTCGTCGCCGACCTTCTTGATCGTTTCGTGCAGGAGCTTCACGAGCTCGGCTGGATCGACCGAGGCGTCGTCGGAGATCTTGGGATTTACTTCGCCTTCGCGGCCAATGCATTCGCGCCAGACTTTTTGCAGGAAACGGTGCACGCCTTCGATGCCGTTGGGATTCCATGGTTTCATGGCTTCCAAAGGTCCGAGGAACATCAAATAGAGGCGCAGCGTGTCGGTGCCGTGGGTCGCGATGATGTCATCGGGGTTAACGGTGTTGCCGCGGCTCTTGGACATCTTTTCGCCATCTTCGCCCAAGATGATGCCTTGGTGGAAAAGCTTTGTGAACGGCTCGGCCTGTGGCACGACGCCGAGATCAAAGAGAACTTTATGCCAGAAGCGCGCGTAGAGCAGGTGCAGCACGGCGTGTTCGGCACCGCCCACGTAGAGGTCGGGCACGCCCCAGTAAGCGAGCAATTTGGGATCGGCGAAAGCCTGCTCGTTTTGTGTGTCGAGGAAGCGCAGGTAATACCAGCAGGAGCCGGCCCATTGCGGCATGGTATTGGTCTCGCGACGGCCGCGAATCCACGAGTCGCCAGCCGGCTGCGGCTGGGAAGCGGGGATGGATTCACCGGTGGAAACGTTGAGCCAGATCTCGAGCCATTCCGTGACGTTGGCCAAGGGGCTTTCGCCGTTACCGCTGGGCAGGTAAGACTGCACGTCGGGCAACGTGAGTGGCAGCGCGGTGGAGGGCAAGGGGAGCGCAAACCACGTGAGGCCGTTCTCGGCGTCGCGGTAAGTGACGGGCTCGGGAGGCAAATCGCCCATGCGCGCGACGGCGGCTTTGCGGTAATCGGCTTCCGTTACCCAAACGATCGGGAACGGCTCGCCCCAGTAGCGTTGGCGCGAGAAAAGCCAGTCGCGGAGCTTGTAGTTGATGGTCGCTTTGCCACGGCCACGCGCGGCGAGGTCGGCGGTGAGTTTCTTTTTGGCATCGGCCCACGGGAGACCGCTGTAGTCTTCGGAATGAACCAGTTTTCCATCGCCCGTGTAGGGCAACTTGGGCGCGTTGCCATTGGTCGCGCCGGCATCGTGATCGGGTTCGATCACTTGGATGACGGGCAGCTTGTATTGCTGGGCGAATTCGTAATCGCGTTCGTCATGGGCGGGCACGGCCATGATCGCGCCGGTGCCGTAACCCATCAGCACGTAGTCGGCGACCCAGACGGGCACGCGCGCGCCGTTGGCGGGATTGATCGCAAACGAGCCGGTAAAGACGCCGCTCTTGTCCTTGGCCAGATCGGTGCGCTCAAGATCGCTCTTGCCGGCGGCCTTCTTGCGGTAGGCATCGACGGCGTCGCGTTGCGTAGGCGAGGTGAGGGCGTTGACGAGCGGGTGCTCGGGCGCGATGACCATGTAGGTCACGCCGAATACCGTGTCGGGTCGCGTGGTGAACACCTTCAGGTCACCGAGGTGTTCTTGCTCCAGTTTAAAGAGGAGTTCGGCGCCTTCGCTGCGACCGATCCACGCTTCTTGCATGCGCTTCGTGGAATCGGGCCAATCGACGTCCTTCAGGTCGGCGAGCAAACGCTCCGCATAGGCGGTGATGCGCAACACCCACTGACGGAGGTTGCGGCGCTCGACGGGGAAACCGCCGACCTCGGATTTGCCATCCTGAACCTCTTCGTTGGCGAGGACGGTGCGCAACTCAGGGCACCACCACACGGGGCGTTCGTCGACGTAGGCCAGGCCCTTTTTGAAGAGCTGGAGGAAGATCCACTGGGTCCACTTAAAGTATTTCGGATCGGTCGTGTCGACCTCGCGTTCCCAGTCGTAGGAAAAGCCAAGGGCTTTGATCTGACGACGGAAGTTGGTGATGTTATTCTGTGTGTTGGACGCAGGATGAGTGCCGGTCTTTACCGCGTGCTGTTCAGCGGGGAGGCCGAATGCGTCCCAACCGATCGGGTGAAGGACGTTGAAGCCCTTGGCGCGTTTGTAGCGCGCGATGATGTCGGTGGCCGTGTAGCCTTCCGGATGGCCGATGTGCAGACCGGCACCTGATGGATACGGAAACATATCGAGCACGTAATACTTCGGCTTCGACGTGTCGTTTTCGGTGCGGAAGGAGCGATTGTTCTCCCAGAAGGTTTGCCAATGCGGCTCGATCTGGAGAAACTCGTAGTCTTTGCAATGCGTTGCCATCGGATGAAACCCGCCACCGTGAAGGATTCCCCTTCGCCGTCAATCACTCGAAAACTTACCACCTTGGCCATCGCGCTTTGGGCGTTGGGTTCGATCGCCGAAGCTGCCGTGTCGCGGGGCTTCAATCACCTGCTGGACGCGGTGGTGCGCATCGATGTGCGGGAGGAGTCCTTTGATACGGGCGCACGCCGGTTCACCGCCGGCATCGGTTCGGGCGTAATCGTGTCAGCGGACGGCCTGATCCTGACTAATGCCCACGTGGCGAGCCCGCGGGCGGTGGAATTGTCGGTGACCTTGGCCAGTCTGGAGCGCGTCAATGCCACGCTGGTGGGCTGGGATCACTGGACCGATCTGGCGTTGCTGCGTCTCGACTTGGCTGAAGTGAAACGCCGCGGGCTTACGTTCACGCATGCTCAATTTGGCGACTCGGAAAAACTTTTCCCCGGCCAGACGGTTTACGCGGTCGGCACGCCGCACGGTCTGACGCGCACGGTTACGCGCGGCATCATTTCCAATAACCGTCGGTATTTTGCCGATAACCGAGGCGTAAAGGGTTACGAAACGGGCTTGTTCAACACTTGGCTGCAGACCGATGCCGCGATCAATCCCGGCAATTCGGGCGGTCCGCTTGTCGATGACAAGGGCCACGTGGTGGGCATTAACTCGCGTGGTTATCTGGGGGCCGACAACCTCGCCTTCGCCATCCCCGCAACGATCGCCAAGCGGGTCGTTGCCGATTTGAAAGATGATGGCGCGATCGTGCGCAGTTACATCGGAATCGTGCCGGGCGCGCTGCTCGATCTGGAAGGCTTCTACGCGCTCAAACAAAACACGGGGATGCTCTTAAACAGCGTCGATCCCGGTTCGCCCGCAGCGAAGGCCGGACTGCGCGGCGGAGATATTGTGCTTTCGATAAACGGAGTGGCGGTGGACGGGCGCTTTCCTGAGCAGTTGCCGCCGATTCTTAATATCATCGCGAGTTTGCCGGTGGGATCGGATGTGAAATTAGCCGTCAAGCGAGGCGAGCAAACGACTACGCACACGCTGGTCACGGAAAAGCTCGAAAGTCGCCAAGGCGAGGAGTGGGCGTTTGATAAATGGGGCGTGACCGTTCGTAAGGTTTCGCGGGCCTATGCGCGCGAGAATCAACTCGATGACGACACCGGTCTGCTGGTGATCGGAGTTCAGCCTGGGTTTCCGGCAGCGGTGGCCGGATTGAACCGCGGAGATGTCATTACGAAGATAAATCAGGAACGCATCACGTCGCTGGAGGTCGCCAAGGCTCTCCACGAAACATTCGTCGCCACGCCCGCGCCCACGTTGGTCGAAGCGGTGACCGACCGTCGCGTGTCACTCTACATTCTTAAGCCATGATGAAATCACTTTCCTTTCTAGCGCTGGCGTTGGCTCTAACGGCTGGCGCGGTGGTGCGCGCTGCAGATATTTCTTCGCTGTTTCAGGAGCGGGTGAAGTCAGTCGTCACGGTTGAGTTTTTTGTGGAGAGCGAACTCGACCGGCGTCCGTCCCTGGTTTGCGCACTCGTCGCCGATAACGAAGGTCTGCTCGTTCTGCCGGCGACGGCGATCAACAGCCAGGTGCAGCCCTCGAAATTGAAAGACTTTCGGGTGTATCTCCCGGGGCGTCCGATCAGTGAGTATTCGAAAGGCGAATACTTGGGGCAGGATCCGGTAAGTGGCTGGCACTTCGTGCGGGTCGAAGAAAAGTTGCGCTCGAAGCTGGCGCCCGTCACGGCGTTCGCCGCGGCGTCAGGCAAACCCGAGCCGGCGATGGGCGAGGAGTTTTGGGGCATCGGACTGCGCGGCAAGGACGAGGATTTTGCCCCGTATTTCATGGCGAATCGTATTTCGCTCGTGCAATCGCTGCCCGAGCGCACGGCGATCGCGCTTGGCGATTTGGCGGCGCCCGGGCTGCCCGTCTTCGATCAGCAAGGCGGATTTGCCGGTATCGCCCTCGGTGGTTTCGGGCAGACCTTTATCCAATATTCGCGCAATGATCGCGGCTTGCCGGTGATGCTTTTGAACATGGAAGAAAGCAGCGTCTTCCAGCTGGCGGGAGAAGTGGTGCCGTGGTTGTCCCGCGTTCCGGCGAGCCCTGCCGGACGCCCGATCACGTGGCTGGGCGCTTATGGGCTGCAGCCGATGGACCCCGAAGTTGCCGCGTTTTTGAAGCTCGGTGAGCAGTCCGGCTGCGTGGTCAGCGAAGTGCTCGAAGGCAGCCCGGCCGAGGCCGCGGGTTTGAAGAATCGCGACATCATCCTCGAAATCGACGGCAAGCCGCTCCCGCGTTTTAAACCGGATCGCGTGGTCGTCACCTATTTTGAGCGCGAGGTGGGCCAACGTAAGCCGGGCGATGTGGTGGCGCTCACTGTTTTGCGCGGATCCGAGCGCGTTGAAATCAAAGCAACGCTGGTCGACCAACCCAAGTTGTTGCGCGAAGCCGATCGGACTTACTTCGAAAAACTCGGATTCACGGCGCGTGAATTCGTTTATGGGGACGGCATCGTTCGCCGCGTTAAGCTCTCGGAAAACAAGGGCGTGGTCGCCCATTTCGTGAAAAGCAGCAGTCCTGCGGCGACCGCAGGTTTACGGCCTGATGACTGGATTCTCGAAGTGGACGGCACGGAAGTTAAGACCTATGCCGAGGCCGTGGCGAAGCTCGCAGTGATCGAGGCCGATGCGACTCGCAGCGAATTCGTGTTGCTCACAAGTCGTAATGGCGAAACCGCGGTTCTGCGGGTAAAGCTCAAGTAATTCTCATGTTCACCGGTATCGTTGAAGAAACAGGCAAGGTCGTCGCGTTCACGCGTGGCGCTGACTCTTGGAAACTCCAGATCGCTGCTTCGGTGGCACTGCAGGATGTCGCGTTAGGCGACAGCATCGCGGTCAATGGCTGCTGTCTCACGGTGACGCAGTTCGACGCGCACCAGGTGTCATTCGACGTGTTGGAAGAGACGCGTCGCCTCACCAATCTCGCGACGATCGAGGCGGGCGCTGCCGTGAATCTCGAACGCGCGCTGCGCTTTGGTGGAAAAATCGGCGGACATTTTGTGACGGGCCATGTGGACGGCCAAGGTGTGATCGAGATCTTCGAAGCACGAGGCGCGGATCATTATTTGCGCGTGCGCGCGCCGGCAGGGCTGGGCCGTTATCTCATTCACAAGGGCAGCATCACGATCGATGGGATTTCGCTCACCGTGGCGGAGGTCGGTGGCGACGTATTCGCGGTGTGGATAATTCCAACCACAATTCAGGTTACGAACTTGCGTGAAAAGCGGGTGGGGGCGTCCGTCAATTTGGAGTTCGACTTGCTAGGCAAGTATGTCGAGAAGCTGGCGCTCGCTCACCGGAGCTAATTCTCATCCATGCGCGCCGCGCTCAATGCACTCACCGACGAACTGAAGCGCCTGAAATCCACAGGCGTTACGTCGGTGCCAGTGTCTGTTGAAAGCCTGGCCGCGTTGCGTAGAGCCGTTGGAAAACTCCCGCGCTCTATCAACCCAACGAGCCAGGAGTCGTCGCCCGTCCGAGGCGCGGGAGACGCGCCGTCTTCACGGACCGCGGTCGAGGCGCCGACCTCAATCAAGCGTCTTGAACCCGAGACGCCTAAAGCCAAGCCGGAGCCTGCGCGGACGCTTCCGTCACCACCAGTGGTTTCGCTGCCAGAGGGGGACAAGCAGGCGCGTTGGGACTGGTTGCGCGATCTGGTGCTCAATCATCCGATCTGCACCGCGAACGTGCGCCCCGGTAAAAAAGTGGTGCTAGGCGTTGGTTCGCTTGACGCGAAGATCATGTTTGTTGGTGAAGCGCCGGGTGCAGAAGAGGAGATAAAGGGGGAGCCGTTTGTCGGCCCGGCCGGGCAATTGCTCACCAAGATGATTGGCGCGATGGGCTTGAGGCGGGAAGACGTTTACATCGGCAATATCATGAACTGGCGTCCACAGACACCCACGCCAGAAGGCATGGAACAGGTGGGCAATCGCGCGCCTACTGCGGAGGAGATGGCATTTTGCCTCCCGTTTTTGATCGCACAGATTGAGATCGTGAACCCTGACGTGATCGTTGCGCTGGGCTCGACGGCCGCTCAAGGATTGCTGGGAATGAATAGCTTCAAGACGCTCGGCGAAGTTCGCGGGCGATGGAAACAATTTTCAGAAAAGCCGGTCCTCGTGACTTATCATCCCAGCTACCTGTTACGTCAGGAAGCATCAGGCCCTCAAGCAGCTCGAAAGGCCAAGCGATCCACATGGGAAGACCTTCTCAAGGTCATGGAACGGCTGGAGTTCACGATCACGGATAAACAACGCTCCTATTTTTTAGAAAAATGAAACGAATCCTATTACTCGGGCTTACGCTCATCTCAATCGGCACCGCCGTGCGCGCGAATGACGTGGCCTTTGACTTCGAGGTCCTGCAGTTCCGCGCTAAAACGCTCGCGGCAAAACCCTACGAGGATCGCCCGAACCGGGTGCCGGAGTCGCTTCGCAAGCTCAACTACGACCAGTATCGCGACATTCGCTTTAACCCTGATTCTGCTTGGTGGCGCCGGGACCGCCTGCCGTTTCACCTCCAGTTTTTTCACCCCGGCTTTATCTATAATCGCACGGTTCAGCTCTCTGAAATCAACAAGGGCAAAGTCGACCTGATCCGCTACGACAAGGATCTCTTCAACTTCGGTGCCAACAAAGACCTAGGATCGATCCCAGGTGATATGGGCTTCACCGGTTTCCGCATTCATTACCCGCTGAATAGCCAAGAATATTACGACGAGGTCGCCGTCTTTCAGGGCGCCAGCTACTTCCGCGCCTTGGGCCAAGGCATGCGTTACGGTCTTTCCGCGCGTGGATTGGCTCTGAACACCGCTGAACCCGCCGGTGAGGAATTCCCGGTGTTTGATGAGTTCTGGATCGAGCGTCCGGGTGATAAATCGAAGTTGATCACGATGTATGCGTTGATGAACAGCCCGAGCGTCACCGGTGCGTTTCAGTTTATCATCACGCCCGGTCCTTCGACGATCATGCAGGTAAAAAGCGCCATTTACCGTCGCAAAGACGTAACCGTTTTCGGCGTGGCCCCGTTGACCAGCATGTTCTGGTTTGGTGAGGCCGCTTCCAATAATTACGACGACCTCCGTCCCGAGGTGCATGATTCCGATGGCCTGTTGATGAATCGCGGAACGGGCGAATGGATCTTCCGTCCGCTCACCAACCCGAAGTCGATCCAAGTCTCGGCCTTCTCCGATGAGAATCCCCGCGGTTTCGGTCTGGTTCAACGCGACCGCAAATTTGAATCCTATGAGGATCTCGAAGCTCATTACCACGATCGCCCGAGCGTTTGGGTGGAACCGATCGGCGCATGGGGCGCCGGCGATGTGCGTCTGGTCGAGCTACCGACCCCCGATGAAACCCAGGACAACATCGTCGCGTTTTGGGTGCCTAAGAAGATGCCGGCGCTCGATGAGCCGATCCGCTTTGAATACAAGCTCCACTGGTTTATTGAAGGCAAAGGTGGCCGCACGCCGCCTGCTGGCTACGCGATGTCTTCGCGTATCGGTAAATCGGCTACGCATGAGCCCGACTTGATCCGCTTCTGGGTGGATTTCACCGGACCTTATCTGTCCAACCAAAGATCAGTCCCCGATATCACTGCAAACGTGTCCATCGGTGACGGTGCCAAACTCGTTCACCAGAGCTTGGAGAAGAATCCTTACAATGGAAGTTGGCGTCTGGCCTTCGCGATTCGACCAGATGGTAGCAGTCGTCCGGTGGAACTCCGTTGCTTCCTGCAAAAGCCGCCCCATATCCTCACGGAAACATGGAGCTACCTGTGGCATCCGTAGAAGCTAATCTAGCAACTTTCCGCCCGCGCACGGGCACGATGGAGGCGTGGAACGCCGCCTACGTCCGCACCGAGGACTACTTGCGCGCGCACCGTATCCATAATCGCCTGCATCAAAGCAGGCTGATTCAGGCGGTGCTCGAGCGCGCGGCCCGTCGTCACGCGGAGAACCCCGCGCTCGACCCCACCACGCTCGCCGCCGAGGAAACCGAGCGGATGATGGACGAGTGGTTTGCGGAGGTGCTTAACGCCCGTGAACTCCCGCACGACCGCATCGCCATTGAAGGCCGTGTGGCGCTTCTGTTGAGCGATGGCCCGCAGACCTGGCCTTACGCGTTTCTGGATTCGCGAACGATCCCGGAGGAGTTTGCCACCGCGATGAAGGTCAGTTCCATCAAGGCCGGTCCCGATATGTCGGTTTCGAGCATGGTGCCTCGCGAAATTGATCTCGGTCCTATCACCGAGGCGGCCGGCGAGACCCTGGAGCGAATCGAGAAATGGCCGGTG
>JBEVND010000033.1:0-5316 GCA_040508285.1 Rariglobus sp.
ACGCCGAGGATGATTCCGAGCGTGCCGCCCATGACGCTCAGCACCATGGCTTCGATCAAGAACTGCAGGCGGATGTCGCGGTCGTGAGCGCCGATGGCGAGGCGGATACCGATCTCACGGGTGCGCTCGGTGACGGAAACGAGCATGATGTTCATGATCCCGATGCCGCCGACGATCAGAGACACGCCGGCGATCGCGCCGAGCAGGGCGGTCATCGTGCGCGAAGTCGAGGTGGCGGCTTCGGCCAGCTCGAGCTGGTTGCGCACGGTGAAGTCGGGATCGCGGCCTTGGCGGCGTTGTTGAAGCAGGTCGGTAATTTCCTGTTGGATACGAGGCATCTGCTCGGCGGTGACCGCCTGGATGAGAATCGTATTCAGATTGGTGCGACGGGAAACGCGACGCATCGCGCTCGTGTAGGGAATCAACACGGCATCGTCCTGGTCGGTGCCGAAGTAATTGAAGCCCTTTGCCTTTAGAATGCCCACGATTTTGAAGGGGATATTGCGGATGCGGAGCGTCTGGCCGATGGGATCGGAGCCGGGGAAGATCTGGTCGGCGATGGTCTGTCCAATCACGGCAACCTTGGCGGCGCTGCGGACCTCGGCTTCGTTGAACATGACTCCGTCCGAGAGCGGCCAATCACGGATACTAGTGAATTCGGGGGATTCGCCGTAGATGGTCGTGTTCCAGTTGAGGCCATTGGCGAGGACTTGCTGGCGATCGCGGACCTCGGCGCTGACGGCGACGACACCGGAGATTTCGTTCTGGATGGCAGTGGCGTCCTCGGGCGTGAGCGAGCTGGCCGAGCCCCAGCCGCCACGAGCGCCGCCGCTGGTGAAGTTGCCTGGAAAAACGGTGACGACGTTCTGGCCCAGGCTGGCGATGGAGGCCTCGACTTGGGATTTGGCGCCATTGCCGATGCTGACCATGGCGATGACCGCGCCGACGCCGATGATCATGCCGAGCGCGGTGAGGACCGAGCGCATCTTGTTACGGCGCAGTGCGCGGAGCGCGATGATGGTGGTGGCGACCAATCTCATGGCTGGGCGTGGATGAGTTTGGCGGCGGTCTCGGCGGCGAGGAGCTTTTGCATTTCCACGGCCGAGATGGAGCGGTCTTTCACGAGTTCGTCGCGGACGACGAGGCCGTCGCGGACGATCAAGTCGCGTTTGCAGTAATGCGCGATGTCGAGCTCGTGCGTGACCATGACGATGGTGATGCCCTCTTCGTTGAGCTTTTGGAAAACGCCCATGACTTCGACGGAAGTCTTGGTGTCGAGATTGCCGGTGGGCTCGTCGGCGAGGATGAGCGTGGGATTGTTGACGAGAGCGCGGGCGATGGCGACGCGTTGCTGTTGTCCGCCCGAGAGCTGGTTGGGCAAGTGATCGTAGCGCTGGGCGAGGCCCACGATTTCCAAGGCGTGCATGGCGCGGTCGCGCATCTCTTGGGATGAAACGCGATTAGGCGCGTAGAGCATGGGAAGCTCGACGTTCTCGAGGGCGGACGTGCGCGGAAGCAGGTTGAAGCCTTGGAAAACGAAACCGAGTTTCTGATTCCGGATGTCGGCGCGCTGGTTGCGGTCGAGCTCGGAGACATTGATTCCGTCGAGGAAGTAGCTGCCGCTGGTCGGATGATCGAGGCAGCCGAGCGTGTTCATGAGCGTCGACTTGCCGGAGCCGGACGAGCCCATGATGGCGATGAATTCGCCTTTGTAGATATCCAGGGAAATGCCGCGCACGGCATGAACCTTCACCTCGCCGCTGGCGTAGGTTTTATGGATATCTTTCAGTCTGACGATGGGCTCCATGATCGAACAGGTGGGCGATTAACGACGACCGCCGCCACCGCCGCCAAACGGATTGGCCGCGCCGCTGCTGGCTGCTTTCGTGGCTTGATAGGCACTGGTGATCACCGCGTCGCCTTGTTCGAGGCCTTCGATGACCTCGGTCGCGCTGCCGTCGGTGATGCCGACTTTAACGGAAACCGGGATGACTTGTGGCGCGGCGGGCGTGCCACCCAGTTTGTAAACGGTGCGTGTGACGACACCGGAATTCTCTTCGTCGCCAGCGCGCAGCAGGCGGGCGGGCAGCTCCAGATTACGTTCCTTCGCGAGTTGGATGAGACGCGCGCGGACTTCGGGCGCGATACGACGGGAGCCGGGGTTGGCGCCGGCCTCGGTCATGAGCTGGCGGATCTGATCGCGCGAGGCGGGTTGTGGAGCGGTGGCATCGACGGGTTTTGCCACGGTGGGCAGGAGGTTCTCGGGAATGCGAACGCGCAGAGCGCTGTTGGCGATGCGGAGAACGTCTTCTTTGCGGGCGATGATGACCGAGACGTTGGCCGTCATGCCGGGCTTGAGCTTCAAGTCGTCGTTGTTGACGTCGATAATGGTGACGTAGGTGACGACGTTTTGAACGATGACGGGCGAATTGCGGATCTGCGAAACTTTGCCGCGAAATTGACGGTTGGGATACGCGTCGACGGAGAAATTTACGTGCTGGCCGATCTCGACTGACCCGATGTCACCCTCGGCGACGTCGGCCTCGATTTGCATTTTGGTGAGGTCCGCGGCGAGCGAGAAAAGCTTGGGGGCGTTGAGGCTGGCGGCGACGGTTTTGCCGACCTCGGCGAGGCGATCCATGACGATGCCGTCGATCGGAGCGTAAAGGTTGCAGCGGGCGAGATCGACCTCGGCGGTTTGCACGGAGGCGGTCTGGATCTGCAACTGGGCCTCGGCCTGCGTGAGCTGGGCCTCGGCTTGATCGAGCTCCTGAACGGAAACGAGCTGCTTCTCGCGGAGGGAACGCGTGCGCTCGGTGTTGAGTTTAACGAGGTTGTAGCTCGCGCGGGTGTTGGCGAGCTGGGCCTTGGCGGAGTTGACGCGAACCTCGTAAGTGGCGGGATCGATGCGGGCGAGGAGATCGCCTTGTTTTACCTGCGAGTTGAAATCGACGAGCACCTCCTGGATGAGGCCGGAGATCTGTGAACTGATTTCAACCGTGGTCACGGGCTGCAAATCGCCGGTGGCGGTGACGGACTGGACGATGTCGTCGCGTGAGATCGTGGCGGTAATGAACTCCGTGGTCGGAGCGACCGTGCGCTTAAAGAAGTAGTAGTAAGCGCCACCGGCGAGGGCGGCGATGATCAGGATGATCAGCCAAAGTTTGGAAGAGCGGGGTTTCGCCATGGAAAGGGAGGTGTCTGAGGTCGAGTTCGGGCGCACGCGGACGTGCGGGCAGAAAAGGAAATCAATTCCTTTTAGCAGGGCACGATGCAACGCCGGAATCCACCGAGACGCAGTCGGCCGGGAAATGTTTCCGCGAGGGCTGAAATCCCGCGCGAAAAATCAATGTGGCCTCGGAAACGCGACCGCGAGGGCGGCGGAAACGTTGGCGGGCACGAAATGCGCGATGTCCCCGCCGTAGCGTGCGACTTGTTTCACCAGCGAGGAGCTGGTGTAGCTGAACTGCTCGTGCGGCATCACGAAAAGCGTTTCGATCTTCGGCTGCAGGTGACGGTTCATCAGCGCCATATTGAACTCGAACTCGAAGTCGGACAGGGCGCGCAGGCCGCGGATGATGGCATCGGCTTTTTGAGCAACGGCAAACTCAACGAGGAGGCCGTCGAAGATGGTAGCGGTTACGTGCGGGTATTTGGCGAGGTTGGCCTGAACGAGGTCGAGGCGCTGCTCAGCGGAGAACACGGGGCCCTTGCCGGGATTGCGCGCGATGGCGACCGTGATGCGGTCGAAGAGTTTGGCCGCGCGGTCGAGCACATCGAGGTGACCGTTGGTGAGGGGATCGAACGTGCCGGGATAGATGCAGTGACGCATGAGCGTTGCCATAATCTGCGCGCGGCGAGGTGGAGCGAGAACCAAATCGTCGCGCCGCGTTTACGGGGTTGCCTTTGAGGCGGGCGCACCCTGTCTTTCGGCCCAATCTCTCGCCGCATGAACCTGCCCAACATCATCACGCTCTCACGCATCCCGCTGATGTTTCTCGTGGTGTGGCTGATGTATCAAGACTGGCGCGGGGCGGCGACGCTGGCGTTCTGGTTGTTCATCGTGGCGGCCATTGGCGACTGGCTGGACGGCTACATCGCGCGCAAGCAGAACCTGATTTCGGTTTTCGGGAAATTTATGGATGCGCTTACCGACAAGATCTTTGTCGTGGGCATCATGATCGCGTTCGTGGAAAAAGACACGGTGCCGATCTATTGGGTTTTGATCGTGCTTTGCCGCGAGTTCCTCGTGTCGGGCATGCGCATGATGGCGGCGGCCAAAGGCGTGGTGGTGGCGGCGGAGCGCGGTGGCAAAACGAAGACGCTCACGCAGCTCATCGCGGTGGGTTTCCTGCTTTTTGTGCCGATGTTGCAGGCCGATATCTCGCCTTGGCTGGCGTTCGATTTCGACCCGTATGACAAAGCGATTCACTACACGGGTCTCGGTCTGTTTGCGCTCGGCGTGTATTTCACGGTCAGCTCCGGCTGGCACTACATGGTGAAATATCGGGTGGTTTTCGAAGATAAGAAATGAGCGTGTTGAAACAGCCGTTGTGGCCGCGGTTCCTGCCGTCGGCGTGGGTGATTTCGTGTGCGACGCTGGGGCCGGTCGGGCGAATCCGTTACGCGCCGGGCACGTGGGGCTCGGTCGCGGGCTTGCTGTATTTCACGACGCTGTTCGCCGGCCGGATCGGCGACGTGGGGCTGATTTTGTTCAGCATCGTCGGCATCTATTTTTCGGTGGCGTTGTGCGGCGAGGCCGAGTTTCGCCTCGGTGAACGCGATCCCGGCAAAGTGGTGCTGGATGAGTTTATCTCGATTCCGATGTGCTTTATCGGCTGGGAGCGGTTTGCCGGCGTCGCGCCCAACTGGGCGGTGTTTCTTACGGGCTTCGCGCTCTTCCGCCTCTACGACATCACAAAGCCCTTTGGCATTAAGAAACTCCAGGATCTGCCGGATGGCTGGGGCGTGACGATCGACGACGTGGCCGCTGCCTTGCTCGCGTGTGCAACGATGCACGCGGCGCATGCGGGCTGGCTTTTCTGGCTCGCACGAAAAGCCGTCGAATGATCGACGGGCGTGGCGCGCTTGCGATGAGTCAAGATCAGGGCAACGGCTCGAGGTTTTCGAGCGACATGCGGACGTGTAGTCCCTGCTGCAATACATCGACGGCGACGATGATTCCCTGGGGATTGGCCGGGTCGTCGACCACGCCTTCGAGTCCCCACAGAGGCCCGCTGGTCACGCGCACCCGCGTGCCGCGTTGAATGAGCGGGCGAAGGCTCAGTTCGAGGCCGGAAGCCACGATCAGTCGCA
>JBEVND010000078.1:0-5141 GCA_040508285.1 Rariglobus sp.
GCCGAAGGTCGGCCACGTTTGGGCGATGCAGCAGAATCGCCGACGTCCACGGACAAGTCTTTAGCCGCGGCGGATTTCGGAGCCGTGAAAACGGATCTGAAGACGGAAGACCTTCTTCACGCGGCATTTGATCTGGCCGGTGGTGAGGTCGAACTTCTCCGGCACCTCGATGCGGTGAAGATCGACGACGGCGTGGAAGCCGCGTTCGGAGAAGATATCGATCAACATCGCCAGTGAGAGCGGATCGTCGAGCAACGGCTCCTCGGTGTTGACCAAGGCGACGCCGGAGATGGCGTGGCGAAGCACGATGGGAACGATCTTCTTGTCGATGAACGACACAATGCTCGCGAACAGCTCGGCATGCTCCACGGCGTAGGCGTCGAGGCGCTTCACCATTTCCTGACGCGCGTGGATGATGATCTCGCTGGCAACCGGCACGACGCGGAGGATGTCATGCGTGCGCGGGTCGAGCTCGAGCGTGCTTTGGTATTGGAGCTCCTTGAGGATGTTCTGCTCCACTTCGCGCACTTCGCCTTGGGCGTTGATGAAGTGGTAGTGGAAAATCTCCTTCAGCGACTGGAGCGCGTCCCACGTCTGTTCCTTGAAGACACGGTAGCGGCGCTGGGCGAGGCCGGTGTCGTAGTCGGTGGCGCGTTCTTCAAGCAACTCGCCGACCCCCGTGCGACGCACCTCGGCATTGTAGGCTTGGATATCGCGACCGCGCTTAAGCTGACGCTCGACCGAGGTCTTTTCGTCCACGAAGAGCACCATGATGTGCACGGTGGTCTGGCGAAAATGAATGCCGAGCGGCGTATTATAAAACTCACTACGCAGCGCCTGGATGCGTTCAACGAGGAGTTTGAGGCACTCGACCTGGACCTTGGTGCGCGGGAAACCATCCAAGATCACACCATCGCGGAACTGGGGCTCGAGCAGTTTGCGGAAGAGCAGGCCGATGACCTCGCGATCGCCGACCATGCTGCCGGCGTCCTTGATGCGTTTCGCTTCCGGCGTATCGAGCAGAGCGCTGACCACGATCGGTTCGCAGGTGAGGCCGCGTGCTTTGAGAATGAAATCGGTGTTGGTGCCTTTGCCCGAGCCGGGAGCACCGCCGAGCAGGATAATCTCCTTGGGAAAACGCAGGTTCTCGCGGCCGACCTCCGCCTCGAGTGAGTGCCAGGCGGTGTTGAAGATCAGTTGGGCGTCTTTGATTTCCAAATCGTGATGACGGCCATTGCTTGCGCCGCCGGGGGTGGAGGTGGACGCAGTTTTTTCGTGGGAAGGGATATCCATGGAAATGTTACGCCACGTTTAGAAGCATTCGGTCGCTCAACTCGACACTAGAAATCGCTTTCTGCGAGGAAGTAGGAAGTTTCGGCCAAGAGGAAGAAATGGTCATGCGTTTTGCCGAACCAGTAGGGGTTGTGATGCTGCATCTTGCATGAAAACGCCGTGCGGTTGTTTGCCGATGTGTTCGGGAGTTTCGCGCAAGTGGTTCATGGATAATGTAAAAAGGGTTTCGGAAAGCGATTGGCACGCGCTGCGCATTAAGCAGTTAACGTCAGTCATCCAAATTCACCCTCAACTCTTCATCACCATGTTAAGCTGGTCCGTCACATTCCTCATCATCGCTCTTATCGCTGCAGCCCTTGGTTTTGGTGGTATCGCCGGAACTGCCGTGGGCATCGCGAAGATTCTGTTCTTCGTGTTCATCGTTCTGTTCATCCTCTCGCTCATCTTCGGCCGCAAACGCGTCTGATTTTTTAAGCGAACGCGCTCACCGCGACCTTGTGGTTTTTCCGTCGATCATCGAAAAGATGAAGCCGTCCACGGAGAATAATCACGAGGGGCGCGAGAGCGCCGAGAACTTTACGAACTCCAACGCAGTCACTTGGGCGCTCACGTCTTTTCTCCTCTCAATTGTCTCCGCGATTTTCGCTTTTGGCGGAACCGCCGGAGAGCCGGGCGGTCTTTATGGACGTGTAGCTACCATGGCTTTTTTGGTCATCGCAGTGACGATGATTTTCTTCATCCGCCGCGACCGCCAAACCCCTCGGTAACCACACATGCAGTTGTGTGTTGTGTGTTAACTCAAAAAATTCCCGGAGGTGCGACTTCCGGGGTTGTTAGTTGAAGCTGGACCTAGCGGGGTCGCCTTAAAAAGCGACCCCGCTTTGGCTTTATGAGGCTCTTGCTTCCCGTTGGTTGAATCGGGCCTTGCGCAGGTAGGGAGCCCGCCCGCTTACTTCCAGTTATTGTGCCAACTATGCGTGTTTTGATTGTCGACGATGAGCCTGGCATCCGGAAAACAACGGCCTTGGCGGTTGAAGCGATGGGCCACGAGAGCATTGGAGTTCCCACCGGAGCGCGTGCGCTCAAAGAACTGGAAACCACCGTCTTCGACGCGTGTTTTCTCGACCTGAAACTCGGCACCGAGGACGGCCTCTTGGTGCTGGAAAAACTCCTGAAGGCCCAGCCTTCGCTTCCTGTGGTGATGGTCACGGCGTTCGCCAACATCAGCACCGCGGTCGAGGCGATGCGCAAAGGCGCTTTCGATTTCATCCCCAAGCCGTTTACGCCCGAGCAAATTCGTCAGGTGCTCGATAAAATCGGGCGCAATAAGCGGCTCGAAAAACGAGTCGAAGCGCTCGAGTCGCAACTCAACGAAGAGTCGCCGCCGATTGATCTCACCTCGGAGGAAGTCTCGATGCAGAAGACGCTCACGATCGCTTTCAAAGCGGCCGAGACTTCCGCGAGCATCTTGATTCTCGGGCCGAGCGGCACGGGGAAAAGCGTGCTCGCCCGGGAGATCCACCGACGTGGCGTTCACAAGGACAACGCGTTCGTCACCGTCAACTGCCCCAGTCTTTCCAAAGAGCTGTTGGAGAGTGAGCTCTTCGGGCACGTCAAAGGTTCCTTCACCGGCGCGGTGACCGACACGATTGGCAAAGTCGCCACGGCGGACGGCGGCACGCTATTCCTCGACGAGATCGGCGAGATGCCGCTGGAGATTCAGCCCAAGCTGCTGCGTCTGCTTCAAGAGCGCGAATACGAGCGCCTCGGCGAGACCCGCACGCGCAAGGCCAACGTGCGCGTCATCGCGGCGACTAATCGGAACCTGGCGGACGAAGTGAAGGCAGGTCGTTTTCGTGAGGATCTTTTTTACCGCCTCAACGTCATCACGCTGACGGTGTCCGGCCTGCGCGACCGGCCTGCGGATTTCTCACGGCTGGCCAACAGTTACCTCGAATTCTTTTCCCGTCGCATCGGCAAAAAGTTGAAACGTTTTTCGCCGCAAGTGGACGAGGCTTTCAGCCGTTACGCCTGGCCGGGCAACTTGCGCGAGTTGCGCAATGTGATCGAGCGCGCGGTGATTCTCGCCAACAGCGATGAGATCGGACTGGAAGATCTGCCCGAGGAATTTTCCACGCCTGAAGATGCGCGGGTAACCGTCGGTGGACGCGTGACGTTGGACGATCTCGAATCCGAACACATCCGACGTGTGCTCGCGCTCACCAAGACGCTGGACGACGCCGCCAAGGTCCTCGGAATCGATCCGGCGACGCTCTACCGCAAACGGCAGAAACTGGGTCTGCTCTGATCACGCGGCGACATGTTGCGCACCCGACTTTATCTCGGCCTTTTCCCGCTTCTGCTGCTGTTCATCCTCGTGTCGGGGGTGACCACGCTGCTCTACCGTAATCTTGCGCTTTCGTTGGAGACGAATCTGACGGCGAATTACCGTGCAATGATCGGCGGCTACGAAATGCGCGATGCGGCCACGCACATGGCGGGCGCATTAACGATCGCACAACGTGGCGATGTGGCCGGTGGGCAAAAAATCTACGCCGAACAACGCGCGCGTTTTCAGAAACATTTCATGGAGCAGTCGCTCGCGTCGGTGGGCGGCGAACGCACCGCATTGCTGGAGAAGCTGGACGACGCGTTTCTGCAATTCGACGAGTTTTCCAAAGGCCCGCTCACGCACGGCGGAGATGCCTCTATCGCCACCTTGCGCGATACGGAGACGTTGCTTTTTCGCACCCTCACCACCCTTGAGACGCTCACGCAGAGTGACTACGCTGAGGTGCAAGCCGCTGCTTCGGAGGCCGCGCGAGTGGCCCGGGCGAGCATCAATTTTCTGATCGGCGCGATGGTCGGCGCCATCCTGCTCTCGGTGTTTCTCTCCTACCGTTTGGCGCGCTCGCTCTTGCAGCCGATTCGGTTGCTCAAGGATTCCGTGGCGGCGCTGGGTGAAGGTAAACTCGACCAAGATGTGCCGGTGACGTCCAATGATGAACTGGGGGACCTGGCGCGCACGTTCAACGCGATGGCGGCCAAGCTCCGCGCTTATCGCGATGCGATGACCGAAAATGTTACCCGCGCACGACGCACGATGGAAGCCACGCTGACCTCGACACCCGATCCGTTGTTTGTGATCGGCGCCGATGGGAAACACGAGGTGCGTAATCCGGCGGCGCAGGCGATCGCCGCGCTCCCTGAATTCGCGGATGGGTTGCCCGCGCTCGTGGAGAAACCGTTGAGCGACGTGCTCGCGACCGGCGCCCATTACCTTCCCGTCGGCTACGATCACGTGGTCACGCTGCACATTGATGGAGGCGAACGTCATTACCTGCCGCGTATTCTGGCGATCGGCGATGCGCTCACGGGGTTCGGCGGCGCGGCGGTCATCCTGCAAGACGTCACGAAATTCCGCCTGCTCGACGACGTGAAGAGCAATTTGGTCTCCACCGTCAGCCATGAACTGAAGACGCCGCTCACCAGCTTGATCATGGCGGTGCACATGCTGCTGGAGGAAAGCTTCGGCCCGCTGACGGAGAAGCAGCGTTACCTCGTCGAGACGTCGCGCGACAACGCCGAGCGACTCCTGCGAATTCTAAACGACTTGCTCGATCTCAGCCGCCTCGAAAGCGGGGCGTCACGCCTGAACCGAAGACCGGTAGCGGCGAGCAGTTTGCTAGCGGATGTCGCGCAGGAGATGCGATCCATCACCGAGGCCGCCGGACAGACGATCGAGTGTCGCGCCGATGCCTCGCTCGGCGAGGTCAACGTGGACCCCGAGCGGTTGCGGCATGTGTTCATCAACCTGCTGACGAATGCGTCTAAGTATTCAGGTTCCA
>JBEVND010000144.1:0-9032 GCA_040508285.1 Rariglobus sp.
GCGCAATTACCAAGCACGCAATCACCTCAAGGCCATGCAGCCCGGTGACCGCGTGTTTTTCTACGCCAGCGTCACGACCAAAGCCGTGCTCGGCCTCGCCGAAGTTTCGCGCGCCTTTTTCCCCGACACCACCGCCGACGAAGACGGCTGGGTGGCCGTCGAGATCAAGCCCGTGAGCACGCTGCCCTCGCCAGTCACGCTCGATCAAATCAAGGCGGAGCCCGCGCTCAAAGACACCGCGTTCATGCGCCAAGGGCGACTCTCCGTGATGCCACTCACCGCCGCCGAGTTTAAAAAAATCTCCAAGCTCGGCGGGCTCTGATAGTCTCCGTTCAGGATCGCTGACGGCGCGCGACTTACAGCGCGTCTTTCTGAGATCACACGTGACCACACCATCCGCGCTCACAGCTCCACCATGATGCGCACGCCCACGTGCCGCGCACGGTCGCTTTTCTCACGAAGCTCCGTGGGCACCTTGGCCAGCGCTTCGGGTGTATCCAGATAACTCCCACCAAACACCGGTGCACGATTGCCCGTGGCGTCCGTTGCGGTCCACTCGGCGAGATTACCTATAAGATCACTGAAGCCGGCTGAGTTGGTGTTTTTGCGCCCCACTTCATGGCTGCGACCGTCGCTGTTGGAACTATTCCATGCTTCGCCAGCGCCATCGGCACCGAGCGCCACACGAAACTCATCGGCCGACGGCAGGCGCACCGTTGCCCCGAGCAACCAGGAAAGACGCGTGCAGAACTCCTGCGCGTCCGTCCAGCTCACCGAATCCACCGGCAACGAGCGTCCCGGATTCCGGCTCGGATTTGTATTCATCACCAGCACGTAGAGCGACTGCGGCACTTCGGTTTTCATGAGCAAGCGCTCGGTCACGCCAGGCAAAGGCAGCAAGCGATCGTAGACCTCTTCTTGCAACGCACCGAGGTTCGTCCGCCGGAGCGCGAGGTAGGCAAACTTGATGCGCAACGCACCGTCCAAACGCCGGCTCTTGGGGAAATCCGTGAAAAGTTTTTCCACCAACTGGCCCGCCTCACCCAACTTTTGCTCGGCGGCGACGATCTGCCGTTTCCGCAGATGTTGCGCGATTTCGTGATCGAGCGTTTCGAGGCCATCGGCAACCAGTGCCGAGAGCGCCGTCTGCGTTTTCACCTGCAGATCCTCGATACGCTGCGACGACACGAAACGACTGCGCGGGAAGTTTTTGTTCACTTGAAGCTGCAGCGTCTCCGCCTCGCCGAACAACACCGCAGCCTCGGCGGTGCGACGACGAATCACGGCTTCATCGCCCTCCTTTTCCTTTTTCGCGATCTCGCCGGCGATGCCCGCTGCGTTGAGCGATTCGATCTCTGCGCTGAGGCGATCCGCGCCTGCCAGATCCGCGTAACGCGTGCGGCCATATTCACGGTTGATGCGGTCCTGCATATCGCGGGCAGCGGTGTAAGCGGTGAGCGCATCCGACCAACGTTCTTCAGCCGCAGCTTTGCGCGCGGCGTCGATCGCCGCTTCGACTTCCTTGCGCAGCGGAGCCGCGTCGACCGCATTCGCGGCCTGCATGAGCGAGGTCTCGCGCACGTAGTTTTTATAACGCGAACTGGCTGAGCTCAGGTTGATCTCGCGCTGCAAACGCAACGCCTCACGCAGCTTCTCGCCGGCCTCCGTGACCTGACCCGCGCGCAACATCTCTTCTCCGTCTTTTTCCAGACGATCGACGAGGATAACTTTTTCCCGCGCCCGGATGCTATCGAGTTCCGTTTCCAAGCGCACCAGGCGGGTCGACTGGTCAATCCCGGCCTTGGAGAATGTGCGGAGGAGCTCTTTTTGTTTCTCGATCGCCTTGGTCAACGCCTCGATCGCTTCTGGCGTGACGATGTTCGCATCGGCCGCCTGACGGTATTGTTTTTCGAGGTCACCGATCTCGTCCGATAGCCGCGCGCTCGCCGGGTCATCCACCGTGGAAACGACCGTCGTGGAGCTGCTGATACGCTTAGGACCCAACGTAGCCAAAAAGTAAAACAGGCCACCCAGCGCAACCAAGCCGAGGGCAATAAAAAACCAGATGCGCAGCGCGCGAAGAAGGAGGGTAATTTGACGTTTGATCCGGGAAACTGGCATAGGGCAAAGGGTAAGACGGGGAGCAAAGTCCCGTAGCTGGAAAATGCAACGAGTTCCCCGCCCCGCCCGCGATAAACTCGACATCTTACACCCATTGGCGTTTTGACGAAGCGTGCTGGAAAATCTCGTTATTCTCGCTCCCGGTTTGCTCGGCGGTTCAGTCGCTCGCGCAGCTCACGCTCGCGGCCTCGCCAAACGCATCACCGTGTGGGCGCGCCGCCCCGAGGCCCGGCTCAAACTACGCGAACAACCGTGGGTCACCTCCGTGGCCGAGACGCCGGAAGAGGCCGTGCGCGACGCCTCGCTCGTCGTTCTCGCCGCGCCGGTCGAAAAGATCATCGAACTCGCCCGCCAGATCGCCCCGCACTTGCCCGCTGGCGCGCTGGTGACCGACGTCGGCAGCGTCAAAGCCGAGCTCTGCCGCGCCTGCCACGCCGCGCTTCCCGCCCACGCGCATTTCATTGGCGCTCACCCGATGGCCGGTAGTGAAAAAACCGGCTGGGAAAACGCCACCGACACGCTTTTCGAGAAACGCATCTGTTTCGTCACTCCGCTGCCCGCTTCCAACGAAGCCGCCGCGTCCGCCGTCGCACGGTTCTGGCACGATCTCGGCGCCGAGGTCACCACCGTCACGCCCGATCAACACGACGAGATCACCGCGCACATCAGCCACCTGCCGCAAGCGCTCGCCACCACGCTGGCCACCTTCTTGGGCGGCAAAAACCCACAATGGCGCAATCTCTCCGGCAACGGCCTGCGCGACACCACGCGCATCGCTGGCAGCGATGCGTCGATGTGGATCGAGATTTTCCAGCAAAACCGCGACGAGGTCCTTCGCGCCCTCTCCCAATTCCAAGACGAGTTACACGGCTTCCAGACGGCTCTCTCCAATCGCGACTGGCCCGAAGTCCGCGCGCGCCTCGAACGCGGTAAGGCCTGGCGCGACGGTTTTCGCCCGTAAAAAATAAAGTAGCTCGCCTCGACTGATCCGAGGCCGCCGGCCGTGCCGCCTGCATCGTTTTCAAAAGCAGGCTGGAAGCCCGCGCTACTTCCCTCAACGCTTCGCCCTTCATGTCGCCGCAGCTTCCCGACGTTCTCCCGATCCCGCCCTTCACCCGCCCCGTGCGTGGCGAGGTCACGCTTCCTGGCTCCAAGAGCCTGACCAATCGCGCGCTCCTCCTTGCCGCGCTCTGCGATCGCGAAGTCACACTCACCGGCGCGCTCTTCAGCGAAGACACGCATCTCATGGTCGAGGCGCTCAAAGCCCTTGGCTTCACCGTCGAAGCCGAAGCCGCCGCGCACACGATCAAAGTTTCCAACCAGACCAACGGTTTTAAGAACGCCCAAACCGTTGAGCTCTTCGTTGGCCTTGCCGGCACCGCCGCCCGTTTTCTCACTGCTCTCTGCGCCGCTGCCCCGCGCGGAGTATACCGCATCGACGGAATCCCCCAAATGCGCAAACGCCCGATGAAGGGCCTGATCGACGCCCTCCGCGCCCTCGGCGCCGACATCCGTTGCACCGGGGTTGAAGGCTTTTTCCCAATTGAGATCCACGCGCGCGGGCTCCGCGGTGGCGAAGTTTCCATCGATGCCAGCGAAAGCAGCCAGATGTTGTCCGGCTTGTTGATGGTCGCGCCGTTAGCCAACGGACCGGTCAGCATCAAACTTTCCACCAAAGTGCGTGAACCCTTCGTCCAAATGACGAAGTGGATGATCAACCAGTTTGGTGGCAGCGCAGCTTTCAATTCCCAAGCATCTGCCTGGGAGGTTTCCTGCGCTCCCTACACTTACAGGGGTGTTTACCCCATCGAGCCCGATGCCACCGCCGCCAGTTACTTCGCCGCGTTGCCGTTTGTGACCGGCGGCAAACTCACGCTGCTCAATCTTCACCCCGGCCTCCAGGGCGACACTCAATTCGTCGAGGTGATGAATCGCGTTGGCCTCACCTCCGCAAAAACCCCGGCAGGCTTGGATGTCTCCTTTAATCTCGGTGGCGCGCGCGCGGGCGTGGACCAAAATTTCAACGAGTTCTCCGACACCTTCCTCACGCTCGCCGCGGTCAGCCCGCTGCTTTCCGGCCCGACGCGCATCACCGGTATCGCCCACTCCCGTAAACAAGAGACCGATCGCGTTGCCGGCATGGTGCGCGAGCTCCGCAAACTCGGTCAGGAGGTCGACGAACACGCCGACGGTGACGGTCTCACCGTCACGCCCCGTCCGCTCAAAACTGGCGTCACCATCGACACCTACGGCGACCATCGCTTCGCCATGAGTTTTGGCATCCTCGGCTGTCACGACTTGCACGGCGACGGCCGCCCTTGGCTTTCGATCAAAGATCCCGCCTGCTGCGCCAAAACCTTTCCTCACTTTTTTGAATTGCTGGAAGACCTCCGCAAAAAATCATCCCAAGCCTGATGTCCTCTTTCCTCATCGTTGCCATCGACGGCGGTGCCGCCTCCGGCAAATCGTCCACCTCCCGCGCGCTCAGCGAACGGTTCAACTTCCTGCACGTGGACACCGGCTCATATTACCGAGCCATCACCGCCGAGCTGCTTCGTCGCGGCCTGCGCATCGATCAGGTTGACGAGGTAAAATCCGCGCTGCCATCCCTCGCGCTCGGCACCAAGGTCGACGGACGCGCCGCTCGCATGGAGATCGCTGGCCGCGTCGTTCCCGAGGCCGAGATCCGCGGTGCCGAGGTCACCGCGGCTGTTTCGCACTTCGCCGCCATTCCCGAGATTCGTTCCGCCCTCCTCGCCTACCAACGCGGTCAGGCCGACGTCGCCAAGGCGCACGGTTTTCGCGGATTGGTCATGGAAGGCCGTGATATCGGCTCCGTCATTTTTCCCGACGCCGGCCTTCGCCTTTTCTTGCACGCCGACGTCGAGGCCCGCGCCAAACGTCGTGAACTCGAAGGCCGCGCCGATGCCGTCGCCGAGCGCGATCGCATGGATTCCTCGCGCAAAACCGCCCCGCTCGTCCTCGCCTCGGGCGCCATCGATATCGACAGCACCTATCTCAACCTAGAACAGGTCGTGGATAAAATCTCCGGCCTGATCTCCGAAAAACTCGTTTAATTTCCGCGCGGTCATGCAACGTCGCCACAACCACGGTGAGATGGATTTCCTGTATGGGATTTGCCACTACATCATCACGTTCGCCTACGACGCCTTTTTCCGCGGCGACGTCGCCGGCGTCGAAAACCTGCCCAAGACGGGACCGTTTATCGTAGCCTCCAATCACGCCAGCCACCTGGACCCGCCCGCGGTCGGTTGCCACATCCCGCGTCAACTCGCCTTCTTCGCCCGCAAAAGTCTCTGGAAACGCGGCTTCGCGACTTGGTGGCTCAACGGCGTCGGCGCCATCCCCGTGGACCGTGACGGCACGTCCGACGTCGGCGCGATGAAGAATGTCCTCCGCGCTTTGCAGGCTGGCAAAGTCATCACGCTTTTCCCTGAAGGCACCCGCTCGCCCGACGGCACGCTCCAACCACCCAAAACCGGCGTCGGCATGATCGCCTGCCGTTCGGCGGTTCCGGTGGTGCCCGCGCGCATTTTCAATTCTCACATCGCTTTCGGCCGCGACGGCAAACTCCGCCCCGGCACCCGCATGTCGATCGTTTATGGCAAACCGCTGGCCCCCTCCAGTTACGACGATCCCAAGGCAGGCAAAGATCGTTACCAACTCGCCTCCGAGAAAATCATGAGCGCCATCTCCGCTCTGCGAGAACCGCAGCCGGTGATCGTGTAAGCAGGCAACGCAGGAGAATTCGACGCCCGAGGTTTACCCCCCAGCGCGGCGACATCACGCTCGCCGTCCTGTGAAATCGGATACGGTTATGGCCGCATCCCGTCCATCTGCTCCCCTACCCGCGCGTAGCCGGACCGCGATTATCCAGCGCGCTCTTCGACCGATTCTCCACGCGTCTTGAGCTCGGGACACGTCTGCGGTCCCGAGCCTTCGCGTTAATTCCAACCTCAGCGCAGACCGCTTGCCGTCTTGGCGCGTGCGATGACCTGACTTGCCGTCGCGCGAGCGCGTTCGGCGCCGTCCTTCAAAATGGCGTGAACGTGGTCGAGATTGCCCGCGAGTTCTGCGCGTTTGGCGCGGTAGTCGGCGAAGAAATTCCAATAGTGCTCAAACAACGCTTTTTTCAGATCGCCGTAACCGAGGCCGCCCTCGCGCAGACGATTTTCGAGGTCGGTCGCGACTTCCGACGTGGCCACGAGTTTGAGCAACTGGATCGCGATGTTCTTGTCCGCATCGGGCTTGGGCTCGGCTGGCGTGCGGCTGTCCATGACGATGCCCATGATCTTTTTCCTAAGGGCTTTCTCCTCTCCGAAAATCGGCAGCGTGTTGTCGTAGCTCTTGCTCATCTTCTGACCGTCGAGGCCTGGCACGACCGCCGTCTCGGTGCGGATTTCCGACTCCGGAATCACGAAGGTCTCGCCGTAGGTGCCGTTGAATTTGATGCCAATGTCGCGCGTCATCTCGACGTGCTGCTTCTGGTCCTTGCCCACGGGAACGAGGTTCGCGTCGTAGAGGAGGATGTCGGCCGCCATCAGCACCGGATACGCAAACAAGCCGAAGTTGGGCGAGATGCCCTTGGCGGTCTTGTCCTTGTAGCTGTGAGCACGCTCAAGCAGGCCCATCGGCGTGAGCGTGCCAAGAATCCACATCAGCTCGCACACCTCGGGCACGTCGCTTTGGCGAAACAACACGCTCTTCTTCGGATCGAGTCCGCAGGCCAGCCAATCGAGCGCCACGTCGACGGAGTTTTGACGACGTTGCGCGGCATCCGTGAGCGACGTCATCGAGTGGTAGTCCGCGATGAAATACGTGCAGTCTCCGCGCGCCTGCAATTCGACCGCGGGTTTGATCGCGCCGAAATAGTTGCCGATATGAAGTTGGCCCGAAGGTTGGATGCCGGTGAGGATGCGCATGGCGTGGATAAAAGGGTCTCGTCTTTCGTTCCCGAGCTCGGTTGCGAACGAGGGAACCAGACAGGAGAACGAGAATGAGTAAGAGAACGAGAACGATTTTCGGCGTTCAATCCCGCCGTGGGATCTGCGTCACCATACCGCGAATGCGCGCGATCGTGCTCGCGGGCAAATAACCGCTAAACGCCGTGGTCGGCATGACCAGCGCACGTTTGCCGAGCATCGTTCCGGGGTTGAGCACGGCATTGCAGCCAACCTCGGCCTTGTCGCCGAGGATCGCGCCGAACTTGCGCAGGCCCGTGTCGAACACGCCCGACGGCAGGCGCACCGTCACCGGCTGCTGGTCGAGGCGTAGATTCGACAAGATCACGCCGGCGCCGAGATGCGCGCCGTTGCCCAGGATCGAATCGCCCACGTAGCTAAAATGCGGCACCTGCACGCCATCGAGCAGCACGCAGTTCTTAAATTCACACGCGTTCCCGAGCACGCAGCCCTCGCCCACAATCACGTTGCCGCGAATGAACGCGCCCGGGCGAATTTCGGTTTTTGCACCGATCCACGCCGGCCCGATAATCGTGGCGTAGGCGGGTAATTTCACCGACGGATCGATCCACACCTTACCTTCAATATCCACGCCCGGCGGATAGGTGCGCGGAACAGGCGGCGGAAGCGCCGCGAATGCCTTGCTGATCGCCTTGATCCAATCCCACGGCGGAGCGTCGGCGCGAAAAGACGCCTCGAACGGAACCAACGACGCCGGCAGAGTGAAAAAATCGGAAGCAAGCATGGCGCCCGCAGTGGAGACAAAAAATCGTCAGGTGTCATCCACCAACCCAAGGCGACGCTTATCCAGTGATTTCCGACCGATAAGCCTGAGCCAACAGCACGATCGGGTGCGTCACTTGAGTCTGGTCGCCGGCCGCCTTGAAGCCGTTGGCGATCTGCAGCTGGCAGCCTGGGTTTGCCGTCGCCACCACGGATGCTCCCGTGTCGCGCAGGTGGCCGAGCTTGCGCTCCTGCAACCAGCCCGAGGTCTCCGGCTGCGTGATGTTATAAATTCCCGCGCTGCCGCAGCACCACGTTGCTTCTCCGCATTCGCGCAGCTCCACGCCAGGAACCGCTTTCAACACGTCGCGCGGTTGTTTGCTGATCTTCTGCCCGTGGCAGAGATGACACGACTCGTGATAAGTCACACTGAGCGCAGGCGCCGCGACCTGCCCGGCGGCCGGTTTCCGAAAACCGATTTCCACCAGATACTCGGAAACATCCTTCAGCTTGCGCGACCACTCCGCCGCGCGTGCCGCATACGCAACGTCGTCCTCGAGGAGATGCCCGTAGTTTTTTAAATGCGATCCACACCCGCCTGCGTTGGAGATGATCGCGTCGAAGGTAAACGGATCCATCAAGTCGAGCTGTCGTCGCGCCAACTCACGCGATGACTCGATATCGCCGTTGTGCGCATGCAGCGAACCACAGCACGGCTGCACCGGCGGCGTGTGCACTTCGCAACCATTGGCCAGCAACACATCGACCGTCGCCCGGTTCACATCCGCGAAAACCAGATCCTGCACGCAGCCCGTCAGGACCGCCACACGACGCGACGCGGCGGCGGAGGCCGTGGGTTTTTCCACCGGGCGAATCAGCTGATGACTGAACTTTCGCTGCACGGAAGGCGCCTGAGGTTCGAGTTTACGGATGCTCGCCGGCAGCAATTTCACGAGGCCTACGTTGCGCGAAAAAGCCTGGGATCCGCTGACGCGCCACAGCCACAGCAACCGACCGATCGCCCGCAACAAACGCGGACGCATAAAAATCAACCGCAGCGCAACCCAACGAATCGCGTTTCGCTTGGGTGAGGCGAGCACGCCCTTTTTCTCCACCTCGGCCCGCGCAACTTCGAACAGTTCGGAGTAGTTCACTCCCGCCGGGCACGCCGAAGTGCAAGCCAGGCAGCCGAGGCAATAATACATC
>JBEVND010000230.1:0-13755 GCA_040508285.1 Rariglobus sp.
TTTCATGCGCGCGAAGGAGCCCATGCTGGCGTTGATGACCTTCTGTGAAAACAAGTCGGCGCAGTCCGGCGACAGCAGCACGCGGTCGAATTTGAACCAGTCGGCGATGCGCAGGAGCGTGCCTACGTTACCCGGATCTTGAATGCCATCGAGAGCGAGCGTGAGACCGTCACTCAACGCGCCGTGCGGGAGTGGGGCGCGCTCGATTTTTCCGACGGCAAACACGTCCGATGGCGTGGGGAAGTGGCTGATGCGCGCCATCTCCTCGGCGGTGATTTCGACGCGGGCGAGTTTCGCCGGGCCGTCCCACGCGGCGGTGGCGTAGAGTTCGGCGAACACGACGCCGGCGGCGAGCAGCTCGGCCACGACCTTGGGGTTCTCGACCACGTAGAGCCCCTCCGCTTCGCGGGTCTTTTTCTCGCGAAGTGCGCGCAGGCGGGAGAGCTGGGCCTTGGTCAACATGGGGGCCGAGCAAGAGGCGGGCGGGCGGCAATGGCAATTTCCCGTTCAGCACTTTTCTTTTGCTCCGTGTCGGGCGGACTGCGATTCAGGGAAGCCGGTCGTTTCCCGGCACCCACCTTTTTCCTTCCACTCATGAGCGCCCAGACCATTTTTAAGACGATCGGGTTTTTGATCATCTTGTTCCTCGTTGTCTTCGTCAGCATCGAGAACACGCAGGTGATTGATTTCCGTTTCTCGCTGGTGGCCGACAAACCGGTGCGCGCCTCGGCGGCGATCATCTATTTCGCGATGTTTGCGGTCGGTGTGATCGGCGGCACGCTCCTGCACAACTCAGGCAAGGGCGGCGGTCGCAGTGACGGCGGCAGCAAGCGCAAGTAACGCCGCAGCTTCACGTGTAGCCGTGTAGCGCCCGTCGTGCGCCGATCACGAGCGCACCGCGTCAGGTTGCGCCGGTTTGCCTGCGTTGGCGGAACGCCTTGGGTGTCACGCCGGTCGCGGATTTGAACGCGTGGCAAAGATGCGCGGCGTCCACGTAGCCGCAGGCGGCGGCGATTTCCTTCACGTTGAGCGCGTCTTCGGAGAGCAGGACTTTGGCGCGCTCGATGCGGGCTTTTTGGAGAAAGCGCCGCGGGGTCTCGCCTTGGTGCTGGCGAAACAACAGCGCGAAGTGCGAGGCGCTGAGCGAATGGTAATTCGCGAGGTCGCGGATGCGCATCGGCTGCGCGAGATTGCCGGTCAAGGTGAGCGCGGCCGAGCGCACGAGTTGCGCGCCGCGCACTGGCTGGGTCGCGGCTTTCTCCTTCACGGCGGTGCCGGACGGCGCGAGGCGGCAGATCAGGATGAGGATCTCGCGCAACGCCAGTTCGGCGCGTTCGATGTGGCCGGCGGCTTCGCCTTGATGCTCGTCGCACACGGCATCGAACAGACGTTTGAGCTCGTGGACATAATCGCCCGAAGAAAACGGCTGACGCAGGAAGTCGGGCACGGGGTGGTCGGCGTCCGCAAAACTGAAACCGATCCAGCCGATACGCGCCTGCTCGCGGCCGGGGGTGATCTCGTAATGTTTTTCGCCGGCCGGGACGAGTAACAGCTCGCCGGGATGCACGCGGATGAGACGCGAACCGACGTGCCAGTTGCATTCGCCTTCAAGGAGAAACGCCAGCTCGTGAAACGAGTGGGTGTGTTCGGTGTGCTTGAGCCGACGCTTGGACGCGCGGGGCATCACCACGGCCAATTGCACTTGAGGGAGTCGCTCCCAGAATTGTAGTTCAGCCATTTTTTGTAGTAAACCGGGCCGCAAATCTCGTGTTGATACAGCAAAAGGCAATGCTGCGCTCTTGGCATGGGAGGGGGCGCGGTTCACGTTGGCAGTCGTTTTTACCCCTCGCATGAACTCCTCCTCCTCGCCCCTTCGCTGGGGAATCCTGAGCACTGGTCGTATCGCCGGTGTGTTTACCCAAGGTGTCGCCGCTTCCCAAAACAGCCGTGTCGTCGCGGTCGGAAGTCGTTCGCTCGAATCCGCCCAGAAGTTTGCCGCGCAACACTCCATCGCGAACGCGCACGGCAGTTACGAAGCGTTGCTGGCCGATCCCGAGGTCGAGGCGATCTACGTCGCCACGCCGCATCCGCAACACGCCGAGTGGGTCATCAAAGCCGCGGAGGCTGGCAAACATATCTTGTGCGAAAAACCGATGGGCCTGAACCACGCCGAGGCGATGGTGATGGTGCAGGCGGCACGCACGCACGGCGTGGTGTTGATGGAGGCGTTTATGTATCGCTGTCATCCGCAGACCGCGAAAATCGCCGAGGTGATCCGCTCCGGCGTGCTCGGCACGGTGGGGCTGGTGCAGGCGACGTTCAGCTTCAAAACCGACTACAACGCGACGTCCCGCCTGTGGGCCAACCACGCGGGCGGCGGTGGTATCCTTGATGTCGGTTGCTACGCGGTTTCGATGGCACGACTCGTGGCGGGCGCGGCTTCGGGCAAGGCGTTTCTCGATCCGGTTTCCGTCACGGGCGCTGCCGTGCTGCATCCCGAAAGCGGCGCCGATGTCTACACGGCGGCGACGTTGCAGTTTTCCAACAACGTGATCGCGCAGGTGGCGTGCGGCGTCGGTCTTAATCAGGACAATGTCGTGCGCATCTACGGCAGCGCGGGTTGGCTGCATGTGCCGTCGCCATGGGTGATCAATCGCGACGGCGGTTCGTCCAAACTGGTGCTGCACAAAGCCGGTGCCCCTGCGCCCGAAGAAATCGTGATCGAAGGCGCGGCATTGTATGCGTTGGAGGCCGATGCGTTCGCCGCCGCGGTGCGCGCCGGATTGCGCGATGTGCCGCAGATGAGCACCGACGACACGCTCGGCAATCTCGCGACGCTCGACCAGTGGCGGACGGCCATTGGGCTGACTTACGAGGCGGAAAAACCCGCCGCCTACACGCACACGATTTCGCGCCGTCCGCTGAACCGGCGCGAAGGCGCGCCGATGAGTTACGCCGAGGTGCCCGGCGTGGCGTTGCCCGTGTCGCGGTTGGTGATGGGCTGCGACAACCAGCGCACGATGCCGCACGGCGCGGCGATGTGGGACGACTACTTCGAGCGCGGCGGCAACACCTTTGACACGGCGTGGCTCTACGGCGGCGGTTTGCAGGAACGCCTGCTCGGCCAATGGATGAAAAATCGCGGCGTGCGCAAAGACGTCGTCGTGATCGGCAAGGGCGGACACACGCCGCACTGCACGCCCGAGGGCATCACCCGCCAGTTGCACGAATCGCTCGAGCGCCTGCAGACGGACCGCGTCGATATTTACCTCATGCATCGCGACAACCTCGAGCTGCCCGTCGGCGAGTTGGTCGACATGTTGAACGAACACGTGCGCGCCGGACGCATCGGGATTTTTGGGGGTTCCAACTGGAGTGTTGAGCGGACGGCGGCCGCCAATCGCTATGCGAAACGCAAAGGCCTGCAGGGCTTCGGTGCGCTCTCCAATAACTTCTCGCTGGCACGTATGGTCGATCCGGTCTGGGGCGGCTGCATCGCGTCGAGCGACGAGGCTTCACGCAAATGGCTCAAGAAGACCCAGCTCCCGTTATTCGCCTGGTCGAGTCAGGCGCGCGGGTTTTTCACCGACCGCGCCGGTCGCGACAAAACCACGGATGCCGAGCTCCTGCGTTGCTGGTATTCCGACGACAACTTTGCCCGCCGTGAACGCGCGATCGAGCTGGCCGCGAAAAAAGGTGTGTCGCCCATCGCCATCGCGACGGCGTATGTGCTCCATCAGCCGTTCCCGACCTTCGCATTGATCGGCCCGCGCACGATCGCGGAGACGGTCAGTTCGCTGGAATGCCTCGGCGTGGAACTCTCGAAAAAAGAAGTCGCCTGGCTGAATTTGGAACGCGATTGAGCGAATGGGAAATGAGTGTGGGTCCGGCGTGGGCGCACGTCGGGGCGCCTCCCTATTGTGAGGTCACGCAGCGATACCCAATGCCCGAGACGCGAAGGGCCGCGTCTCGGTGTCTACGCGTGAGATCGGGATTGGGGCATCCGCTGCTGACCTCGCCTCGCTGGCAAGGTGCAAGGTCAGGCGAGCCGCGTCTTGCCGACGGATCGCGTTCCGGTTATGCACGCTGCCGCATGAAACGTCTTTCCCTTCCGTGCCTCTTGCTCGGTTTGTTCGCGGTCCTCGCTTCGCCGGTCTGGGCGGCAACCCAGGCGCAGGTCGAGTCGGCACCGTCCGAAGATAAGTCTCCGGTCGCGGCCATCACCAAGACCGTCGCAGTTGTCACCGGCATCGCGATCTCGCCGCTGCTCGGCACAGGTGCGCTGGGCATCTACGAGAACTGGCAGGCCGACACGCCCGAGAAAAAGGCCGCGCTACCGTGGTATGCACGCTGGTCGTTTATCCTGCCGGCGCTGGCCATCGTCGGCATCTGTGCGGCCAAGGATTCGTTTGGCGCGATGATTCCGCCCGGCTTCAAAAAGCCGCTCGATGTGCTGGAGACGATTGAGAACAAGGCGACGGGCTTGGTCGCGGCGGGCGCGGTTGTTCCGTTTACGATGAATTCACTTTCCAAGATGATCGTCGCGCAGGCGCCGACCGCGCCCGTGATCGAGTCCACCGGCTTCGCGGCGATCCACGTTGGGGCGATCGACTGGTCGTGGTTTCTAAACGTGCTCACGATTCCCTTCGGCATCGCGGTGTTCGTGTTGGTATGGATGGCTTCGCATGCGATCAACGCGCTGATCTTGCTCAGCCCGTGGGGCGCGATCGATGCGGTGCTCAAGGGTGCGCGCACGGCCTTGCTCGGCGTGATCACGATCGCGGCCACGCTTAACCCGTGGATCAGCGCAGCGCTTTCGTTGATCATTATCGTGGTGGCTTATCTGGTCGCGGGCTGGGCGTTTCGCCTGACGATCTTCGGCACGATTTTCTCGTGGGAATTCCTCACGCTGCGCAAGCACCGCTTCAAGCCTTCGGAGCGCGAGAACAAGGTGTTTTCCAGCACGCGACTGACGAAGCAGGGCGTGCCGATGCGCACTTACGGACGCCTGATCAAAGAAGAGGAAAACGGCCGCCTCACGTTTGCTTACAAACCATGGATGGTTCTGCCCGAGCGCACGGTGACCGTGGAACTCTCCACACCTTCCTTGGGCAAAGGTTTGTTCTTCTCCACAATTCGTGATGCCGAGCGCACGGCGTTTGTGCTGCCGCCGCGTTACCGCGGCCACGAGGAAGCAATGGTGCACATCTACCGAATCGAGGGCGGCGTGCAGGATGCAGGCTTGCTGAAAGCATGGGGCACGCTGCGCGAGTTGTTCGGCGGAAGTGCTGCGAAGGCGCAAGTGATCGCGTGAAACGACGCGTCTTCGATCACGTCGATCTGCGGGTCGCCGACTTGGCGGTGGCCGCGCCTTTTTATGAGGCGCTGCTGCCCGCGCTCGGGTTTACGCGGCGTGTTGAGATCGAGGGCTGGTTGCAGTTCGAAGCGGCGGGCGAGGGGGCCACGGAGTTTTTTGGCGTGACCCAGGATGCCGAGCATGTGGCCAACGCCAATCGCATCGCGTTTTGGGCTGACTCCAATGCGCACTTGGACGAGCTGGCGGTCTTGGTAAAACGCCTCGGAGCCGCGTCGATCGAAGGACCGGCCTTCGAAGCGGAGGGCTACTATGCCGTCTTCTTTAACGATCCCTCGGGCAACCGGCTGGAGATCGTTCACCGCAGCGGTCCTTTCTCAGCGAAGTAGCGCGGTCGGGAACAGGCGCCGACGGTTCTCTATTTCGAGAACGTGCGCGGGGCGGATTTAACCGGTGGTTCAAAGGGCACTCCCCAAAGGGTCGGCGTCTTTTGCACGCCGCTCGGTGCGTCGGGAGCGAGGTGTTTAAAGAGATCGTCGGAGCGCAGGCTGCACTGGAGCCGGCGCTGGCCCTTCGAATCGATTTTGGGATTCACGACGATCACCGCCTCGGTGAAGGGCGGGGCGGATTTCATCGCGTGCGCCTGTTTGCGCGCTTCGCGGTAGTCGAGCGAACGATCTTTGATCAACGCATCGAGACGCTCGAGATCCGCGCGGGTGACCGGCCCCCAAAGCTTGCGCCAGACGTCAGGCTCGATGCGCGGGGCGACGATGTTGACGAAGCGTTTCTCATCTCCGTCCTGCACCCAATAACCGATCACGAGGATGAACGGCTCGGCGATGTCGTATTGGCGAAGCGCATCGCCGAGATCGACGGGTGTGCGGTATTTGGCGGCCTTGGGATTCACCGGCACACCGCCATGTCGGGTGTTGATCGAGGCGGGGATGTCCCACTTCTGCGTATAACCGGCCGGCACGTAGCCGTCGAAAAACGTGTCACGTATCCACGTTTCAAACACGAGACCGTGCTGCTGGACTTCCTGCGCGCGGGCGGAAGGCGATGCCAGCAGGCTCAGGGTCAAAATCATGCCGGCCAGCAAGCCTCTTGTTAGCATGGGCTTATCTTGGGAGCGGTGGGCGGGCTGGCAAGATTCGGTTGGCCACGCTTTCCGCATCGTGCAATTTTGGGCGCGTTCGTCTTTTTAATGAACGCTTCTCCCTTTAGCCGGTTCCTCGCCTTCACCAAACCGCAACGCTGGCGTATCACGCTGGGCATACTGCTGATTCTGGCCGCCACGCTCCTGATGCTGCCGGCACCGTGGATCCTCAAGCTGATCATCGACGAGGCGCTACCCGGCAAAAACATGCGGTTGATGATTCAACTGCTCCTCGCGTTCACCGCCCTTTTTATCCTGCGCGCATGGCTGACGTTGCTACGTAACCGCATCCTGCAGTTCTCCGCCATGCGCCTTGTGTGCGACATGCGCATCAAGCTGTTCTCCCACCTGCAAAGTCTCTCGCTCCGCTACTTCGACACGAACCAGACGGGCCGCACCATCGGGCGCATTTCGCAGGACACCAACGAAGTTTACGCACTCACCAATGGCTTCCTGATCACGATTATCGCGGACTCGGTGACGGTGCTGTGCGTGATCGGCTTTCTCTACTGGATCGAGTGGCGGCTGGCGCTGGCGGTGACCGCGGTGCTGCCGCTTTTCGTCATCAATTACCTGCACCACCGCAAACGCATGCGTAAGGAAAGCCGCGTCCACCGCGACAACTGGGACAAGGTGATGGGCTTCCTCAATGAACGTGTCGCCGCGGCCCGCGTGATCAACTCGTTCGCCAAGGAGCAGGCGGAAATCACGTCGTTTAGTGGCGGCATCAATGCGGACTACTTCAACTTTTCGCGTATCGTGATGCGCAATACCAAGCTCTCCGTGGTGGCTGACTTGCTCGGTTCACTCGGTGCGCTGGTGGTGCTGGCTTACGGCGGCTGGATGGTGATGGAAGGTCAGATGGAGGTCGGCACGCTCGTGGCGTTCAACGCCTACATCACGTTCATCTTTCCTCCGATCGTGCGCTTCGTGGATCTCAGCGCGATTTTCCAGCGGGCCAACACGAGCTTGGAAAACATTTTCACCATGCTCGACACGAAGCCCGAGGTGGCCGATTTGCCGACCGCCCGGCCGCTGCCCCTGCTGCGCGGTGAGTTGGAGTTTCGCAACGTGGGCTTCGACTATGACCTCGAATCGCCCGGCAAAGGCCGCCCGCGCACGTTGACCGATGTCAGTTTCACAATCCCTGAAGGTAAAGTCGTCGCCATCGTCGGACCCAGTGGTTCCGGCAAGAGCACGATCATCAACCTCATCGCGCGGTTTTACGACGTCGCCTCGGGCGCGGTGTTGGTGGACGGCCACGACATCCGCACGGTGACCACGGATTCGCTCCGCAAGCAGATCGGCATCGTCCTTCAAGAGAGCGTGCTCTTCTCCGGCACGCTGGAGGACAACATCAAATACGGCCGCCCCGAGGCCACGCGTGAACAGATTCTCGAAGCCTCCAAGGCGGCCAACGCACACGAGTTCATCGAGAAACTGCCGGACGGTTACGCCACGGTCGTGGGTGAACGCGGCTCCAAACTCTCGGGCGGTCAGCGCCAACGTATCGCCATCGCGCGCGCGATTCTCAAAGACCCGCGCATCCTGATTTTCGACGAAGCCACCAGCGCGCTCGACACGCAATCGGAGCGACTCATTCAGCAAGCGATGGAGCGGCTCATGAAGAACCGCACGAGCTTCATCATCGCCCATCGCCTTTCGACGATCCAGAGCGCTGACATCATCCTGGTGATGGATCAAGGACGCCTGGCCGAGATGGGCACGCACGAAGAGCTGTTGAAAAACAACGGCCTCTACTTCCGCCTCCACGCGCTGCAGTTCAAAGATCCGGTGTGACGCAGGGTGAGATCCGCGCGTGTAGCTCTTTCTCGTTCGTCTTAATCGTTAATCCTTCTTGGGCCTCAGTCTGGAAGAAAGGTTAACATATAGGAGAATTGAGACGGCTGGGTGAACGCAGCGAGACGCTGTCCTCTTTCGGTCTATTTCGCGAGTTGGTATCGCATGATGCCGCTGCTGGCGCCTTCGGAGGAAACGTAGATCGTTTTTTGGTCCGCGCCGAAAGCGACGCCCTCGGCCTGGGCCAGGCCGTGTGGAACGAGCACGGCGGGATCTCGGAGGAGCGCGGTTTCCCATTTTTCGTTTTTTCGTCGTGGGAAAACCAATACGTCACCGTAGGTCACGATTACCGCAGCGGACCCGTCAGGCGCGAAATCCATTCCAGTTGGCTGTGCACGATAGCGGCCGGTGGGAATCGGCAACAGGCGCTGGCTGGCGGTGGGCTGGGGAAGCAGCGCGCTGGGCAGTTGGGCAACGGGCATGGCTGCGGGGATCACGCCGTCAGCCGGAATGCGCAGTGGCAGCGTGTAGAGGCCGTGGGGCGCGGTGCGTTTGGCCAGCAGATAGACGAGGCCGGCCCGCGCGTCCACCGCGACGGCTTCGCAATCGCGCGGACCGTCGAGATAACGCACGGGGATCTTCCACGCCACCGTCGCCGTGAGCTCGGTGGTGGGCGAAAGATCGCCCGGCTCAGGCTCGGCCACGATGTAGAGGGCGCAATCGGTGCGTTTGTTGCCGTTGTCGCCGGTATCGGCGATCAACAACCAGGAGCGGCCATCGAGTTTGAACGAGGCGAGGTCTTCCCAGTCGCGGTGCGGTATTCCCGTGATGCGGAGGTCGCCGCGCTTGGTGCCGTTGGGCTCGATGGCGTAAAGCACGGGTTGGCCGCCGCTGTCGTTGTGCGTCCACAACAGGCGAGAATCATAACGTGACGTGGCCAGGCCGCTCGACTCACGGACGTGCGTGGGCATCGAGCCGGTGCGTTGCGGCGCGTCGTAGGGATCGGACTGCGCACACGCGGTGAGCAGCAGCGCGCCCAGTGCGACGACGATACCTGAATGCCTGCGAAAAGACCGCGTCGTCGGCACGCTTAGTAGCCTCCCGAGGTGGAGCCGGCCGCGGCAGTGCCGTTAAACTCCGCGAGGATGGCGGCGGCGCTCGAAGTGCCGAGACGCGTGGCTCCGGCGTCGAGCAAGGCGCGGGCATCGGCCAAGGTTTTGATGCCTCCGGAAGCCTTGAGTTGGATCGAGCCTTTGCGCGCGCGGGCCCAGGCGGAGAGATCGGCGATCTTGGCGCCGGCGGTTCCGAAACCGGTGGAGGTCTTGATGAAGTCGGCGCCGGCAACTTCGCAGATTTCCAGCGCGATGAGTTTCTGCGCGTCGGTGAGGAAGCAGGTTTCGACGATGACTTTGATCAACTGCCCTTGGTCGTGCGCGAGCTGGGTGAGGCGCGTCACCTCGGCGGTGACCTCGGCGAGGTGACCGGCTTGGAGCGCGGGATAGTTCATCACGATGTCGACTTCGTGCGCGCCGGAAATGTGCGCGGAGGCGATCTCCGCGGCCTTCGCGTCGGTGGCGAAACGTCCGCTGGGAAATCCGATCACCGTGCCGATACGGGTGCCGGTGCCGGCGAGCACGCGAGCCGCGAGCGGGACGCTGGCCGGATAAATCATCACGCATGCAAACCGATGCTGCGCGGCCTCGAGCGCGAGTTGCTTGATGTCGTTCTCGGTGGCGTCGAGACGCAGGTTCGTGGAGTCGAGCGAGGCGGCGAGTTGGGCGGACGAAAGCGACATGTTGCTTCCACGCTATCGGGGTTCGCGGCCGCGTGAAGCCACAAAAGCACCTCGTAAAAACTACCGCACCGGCGCTGTGTTACCCGCGGTGGTGGTCGGTGTTGCAGGCGGATTTGCCGCCGGACGCCACGCGAGCCAGCCGATGAGGCCAAGGCCGGACCAGAGCATGATAATGCCCGCCGTCTCGTGGAGCAGGTGGTAGTGGTTGGGGAATGACGGCGCGAGAACGCAGATCGCGAGGATGCGCAGGAGATTGAACGTGAAACCGATCAACATTGCCACCGGCACGAGCCAGAGGAGTGCCAGCACGCGACGGCCTGCAATGCCGCCGGCGAGAAGCGCGAGCACGGCGCCGCTGGTGATCAGGCCGAAGCCATTGCACTCGGTGGCGACCTCGAAAAAGTTGCGGCCCGTGGCGAGGATCAGTTTGGGCGTCGGCTCGAGGATGACACTCAACTCGGGCGTGAAGCCCATGTGTTGCAGCAGACGCGCAGCGTTGACGCCGGCCATCTGGCGCAGCGGCCAATCGAACATCGGGAAAAGCAGAATGATCACCAGGCACGCGACGAAGCCGGCGAACAACGGTTTGACGAAGCGCCACGCTTCCACGCCCACAACCACGTGCAGGACGCCCGCGAGGCCCAGCGCGAACGCCGGCAGCACGAGAAGCGGAATCTTCAACCACCAGGCGAGCGCCGTGAAGACATACGCACCTCCGAGCAGGATCAGCGCACGGTTGCCGGTTTCGAGTTTGAGGCGCCATTCGCTCGCATGTTGCCAGGCGACCAGACCTGCGGCGGCGCCCAGCAACACAAACGCCTGACGGATCTGCTGGCTCGCGGATACCTCTTGAACCATCCACCGCGTGACGGGCCAGAAGGCGATCACCGTGCAGATGACCAGGAACAATGCCGTGATACGGCCCGCATCCCAACGGAGTGCAGGCGCGGGCGGTTGAGGGTCGGAAAGGGGATCGGACATCGGCACGGACCAATAAGGTTTTCTGCACGGCGGCTGCAAGTGTTAGCACTGTCTCCATCTTGCTTGATGGGGAACGAATGAGGTGAAAACCTTACCGTGTTTCCTAGGAACTTATGCCCCGCGCGGTAATGCACATTTTAAAGAGAGGGTGGATGTCCATCGCCGTGATTGCGGTCGTGTGCGTGAGCGGTGTAAGTGCGCAGACCCAGCCGCTCGACGACGTGCGATTACAGCTTAAGTGGCGTCACCAATTTCAATTCGCGGGTTACTACGCGGCGGTCGCCAAAGGTTACTATGAAGAAGTCGGCCTGAACGTGCAGCTACTCGAAGCCGTGCCGGGCGAGAATCCGGTCGAAGCGGTTTTCGCGGGGAAAGCCGAGTTCGGCGTGGGCAACTCCGACCTGTTGTTATCAAGAGCCGAAGGAAAGCCCGCCGTGGTGCTCGCGGCGATTTTCCAACATTCACCGCTCGCCCTCGTGGCGCGTGCCGTGCCGGGCATCACCGCGATGCCCGATCTGCACAATCGCCCGATGATGATGGTGGAGTCGGAGAAGGCGGAACTCCTCGCTTATTTTAAACATGAGGGTGTGAACCTCGCGGGTCTGCGGATTCAGCCACACACGCAACGAATCGAGGATTTCATCGAGGGCAAAATCGATGCCATGTCGTCCTACGTGACGGACCAGCCTTTCGTTCTGAAACAAGCGGGCGTGGAGTATCTCACGTTTGTCGCACGCTCGGGAGGCATCGATTTTTACGGCGACAACCTGTTCACCACCGAGGAGCAGATTCGCAATCACCCTGATCGTGTGCGGGCGTTTCGCGCCGCGAGCTTGCGCGGCTGGGATTACGCGCTGGCGAACCCGCAGGAGATCATCGACCTCATCTACAGCCAATATACGACGCGGCACTCGCGGGATCATCTGGCGTTCGAAGCGCAAAAAACCGCCGAACTCATGCACCCCGGCATTATCGAAGTGGGGCACAACAACCCCGGCCGCTGGCGGCACATTGCGCAGACTTACGCCGAATTCGGCCTGATGCCCGCGGACTTTAATCTGAAGGGGTTCCTCTATGACGTAAATCGGCAGGCCGATCTGACGTGGTTTTACTGGTCGCTCGGCGCGCTCGGCCTGGTCGCTCTCGGTTCCATCGGCTGGCTATTGCCTCTGTTGCGATTGAATCGTCACCTGCGCACGGCGCGTGACAGCGCGGAGTCGGCCAACAGCACCAAAGGCCGTTATCTCGCGTTCATCAGCCACGAAATTCGCACGCCGCTCAACGGCATCATGGGCCTCGTGAGTTTGCTCGAGATGGAATCGCTGCCGCCGGCCCAACGCGAGTTGGTCGAGCTCATCGGGCGTTCGTCACAGACCCTGCTCAAGCTCATTTCCAGTCTGCTGGATCACGCGCAAATCGGGGAAGGCCGCGTTCAAATCGAAATTCTACCCGAGCACGTGCGACCGCTCGTGGACGATTCCTGCGCACTCTTCCAAGGCGTCGCCCGCGAGAAGGGCGTGACGATTTCCTGCTCAGTGGATGCAGGCGTGCCGGCGATGATCCTGACCGATGGACTGCGCCTGCGCCAAGTGCTCGGCAACCTGTTGGCCAATGCGATCAAGTTCACTGAAAAAGGCGGCGTGACGCTCGCCGTGTCCGCTGAAGGCGATCGCGTGCGTTTCCGCGTGAGCGACACCGGCATCAGCATCACGCCGGAGCAACGCACGCATCTGTTCGAGCCCTACATGCAGGGCGACAAATCCATCGGTCGTCGTTTCGGCGGCACGGGCTTGGGGCTGGCAATTTCCCGCGACCTCGCGCGCCTGCTCGGCGGCGACATCACAGTCGAAAGCACGCCCGGCAAAGGCTCGGTGTTCACCGTCGAGATCACCGCGCCCGCCGCACCGGCCAAAACCGTGGTCTAAGCGATCGCGCGGCGGCGCGTTGGTTTCGGGCCCGTTTACTTGCGAAGGAAGGCGTCGATCTCGCGCTTCCGCGGCATGGCGGGTGCCGTGCCGCGCTTGGTCACGGAAAGTGCTGCGACCGCGGTGCCAAATCTCGCGGCGGCGACCAGATCGCCTTTGAACTTCACCAAGCCGGCCGAGAAGCCGCCGACAAACGCATCGCCCGCGCCGGTGGTGTCCACGGCCTTGACCTTGTGCGAGCGGATAAAAGTGTATCCGGATTCCTGCGACACGAGACAGCCCTGCTTGCCGAGCGTAACAATCACCACGGCCGGGCCAAAGGTGCGCGCGAGCGCGTGAATGTCGTCGTGGCCCAGTGTGGCGAGGGTGGCCTCGGTGAAGTCTTTGATGCCCGTGGCCGGCAGCAGGTTGATGAGTGCGGCAAACTCCGTCTCGTTCGGAATCAGGATGTCGACGTGCCGCAAGATCGACGCATCGAAATCCGCGCGCATTGGTGCGGGATTGAGCACGGCGATGGCGCCGGTGGCCCGGGCGGTTTTGAGCGTGAAGGCGGCGGCGGTCAGGTTTGATTCCAGCTGCGTGACGACGACCTTGGCTCCTCCGAAAAGTTTCGGTGGCAGGTCGGCTTTGGCCAGACGCGCATTGGCGCCGAGCGCGACGACGATTTCGTTTTGTCCGGATTCGCTCACCAGAATAGCCGCGGTGCCGGTGGCCTGCCCGGCCTTCTCGACGAAGCGCGCGGCGATTTTCTCGGCCTTGTAGAAAGCGCGGGCACCGGCCGCGA
>JBEVND010000268.1:0-10759 GCA_040508285.1 Rariglobus sp.
GCGGTTCCCGAACGGTCTCTCACGCAGGCCGAGAGTTTTGCGATTTTGCAACAGCCGGAACTGCGTGCGAAGTTGAGCCGTCGTTCGACGTTGATTCTGCAATCAATCCTGCACGGCGACAGCGGGATCGAGCGTCGGCATTTCGCGATACCCGACGTCGAGGGCGTGTGGCGACGCACCGCCGATGAGTTGAACGAAGCGTTTCGGGTGGAAGGACCCAAGCTCGCTTCGCGCGCACTTGAAGCGGCGCTCAGGCAAGCGGGGCTCAAGGTGGATCAGTTGGACGCGTTGTTGATCTGCACCTGCACCGGCTATCTTTGCCCCGGACTCACCAGTTACGTGTCGGAGCAGTTGGGGCTGCGCCCGAATGCGTGGCTGCAAGACCTGGTGGGGCTCGGTTGTGGCGCAGCGATTCCCTTGTTGCGAGCGGGGCAAGCAGTGCTCGCGGCCCAGCCGGGTGCGATCGTGGCGTGCGTGGCCGTCGAGATTTGTTCGGCGGCATTTTACGTCGACGACGATCCGGGCGTGTTGGTGAGTGCGTGTTTGTTTGGAGACGGTGCGGCGGCCAGTATCTGGCGCTCGACTCCGGGGGCGATGGGGTTGCGTTGCCATGGGTTCAACACGCTGCATCAGCCGGCGTATCGCGACTTCATCCGGTTCGAAACGCGGAACGGGCGCCTGCGGAATCTTCTTCGGCCTGAAGTGCCGGGCTTGGCGGCAAAAGCGGTCAGGCAATTGCTCGATGAAGACAAACTAACCGAAGGTGAGCGGCCGATAAGTCGGTTGATTTCCCACACCGGCGGTCGTGATGTGCTCGATGCTATCGAAGGGGCATGTCCGGGAAACGTGCTCGATGCGAGTCGCACGGTCCTGCGTGACTACGGAAATATGAGCAGCCCATCGGTCCTGTTCGCGTTGGCAGAGGCCTTGCGCGACGGTTCGCGGCCCGACGAAAGCAACGACTGGTGGCTGGTGGCGTTTGGCGCAGGCTTTAGTGCGCATTCTTGCCGGATAAGCGGCTGAGACGTCAGGTCGAAATTACCCGTTAACACTAGCATCGGGAAACGGTTGCGCCGTGCGATTTGGATAAGTGAGGCGCATCGATGATTGCAGAATGCGCGCTTTCGATATCGGGGTGTTTCGTGAGTTGATTGTAGGTTTAAGTTATTCAGTCAGTTAAGATTTTTAAGGGGTGCTGGCACACTCGCAGCAATAAGAGAGGCATGAACCCATCCTCCAAAGAAACCGTTCTGATTACCGGCGCTTCCAGTGGTATTGGCTATGAGCTTGCTCGTGAGTTTGCGCGTCATGGCCACAACCTCGTAATCGTCGCCCCGGTCGAACCTGAGTTGTTGAACGTAGCCAGCCGCATCTCGGCGGAGCATGGAGTGAGCGTGAAGGCGATCGCATCCGATCTGAGAGGCGAGGGCGCCGCTGATGACATCTTCGCCCAGATCACGGCCAACGGAATCGCGATCGACATTCTGGTCAACAACGCCGGCTTGGGCCGTCGCGGTCAGTTCTGGGAAATGCCCCTGGAGGACGACATTTCGATGATTCGTCTAAACATTGAGGCGGGGGTGAGACTCACCAAGCGTTTCTTGCCCGCCATGATTGAAAAGGGTCGTGGTCGAATTCTGAATACAGCCTCCATTGCCGGTTTTGAGCCCGGCCCCACTCTGGCGGTTTACCACGCAACGAAGGCTTTCGTCCTGTCGTGGTCGGAGGCGCTGGCCACTGAATTGCAGGATACCGGCGTGACGCTGACTGCCCTTTGTCCCGGGCCGGTGGATACGGATTTCTTCACCAAGGCCGACATGGTTGATACCCATGCATTCCAAGACAATCAGGTGATGGCACCTCAGGAAATCGCGGCCACGGCTTATGAGGCGGTCATGAATGGAGAACGAATCAGCGTCCCCGGTGCGTTGAACAAAGTTATGGTCTTCGGTCGCCGCTTTATGTCGGAGTCCGCGCAGGCCAAGATGAACGAAAAGATGTATGGCGACACCGACCCGGCGGATCGCAAGCGCGAGCGCGGCGATGTCGAGGCCGAGGCCGAAGTCGCTGCTCAAAGTTAAACTGACCATGGCCACGGTGCGTATTGGCATCTCAGGATGGCGATACCCGCCGTGGCGCGGCGTTTTCTATCCCAAGGGATTGCCGCAGCGAAACGAACTCGCCTACGCGTCGAGAATCTTTCCTTCGATCGAGATCAACGGGTCTTTTTATTCGTTACAGACTCCATCGAGTTACGGTGCATGGCATGACGCGACGCCCACTCATTTCCAATTCTCCGTCAAGGCGCCGCGCTACATCACTCACATCAAGCGCCTGCGTGACGTCGACACGGCACTAGCGAATTTCTTTGCGTCCGGCATTCTCCGGTTGGGCGAAAAACTGGGGCCGATCCTGTGGCAGTTTCCGCCGTCGTTTCGTTACAACCCCGAGTTAATGGAAGGGTTCTTCGCGCGGTTGCCGCATACGACCGGAGATGCTCTGGTGCTTGCCAAAAAACACGACGATCACCTGCCCGCTGGACCGTGGCTTGAGGCAGTTCGTTCGCGTCCGCTACGACACGCGATCGAGATACGTAATGAAACGTTTGAGACGCCCGATTTCATTCTGCAGCTCCGTCGTCACGGCGTTGCTGTGGTAGTGGCAGATACCGCGAATCGCTGGCCGTTGATCGAGGACGTGACCGCTGACTTCATTTATATGAGACTTCACGGTGACGAGGAGCTTTACAGCTCTGGTTATACCGAAGCGGCCCTCGATCGTTGGGCCACTAAGATTGAGGCGTGGAGTTCAGGCTTCCAAGCGGCCGGCGTGAACACGTTGATCGATCCCGCCCCAAAGCGGAAAACGGGTCGCGATGTATTTGTTTACTTCGACAACGACGTGAAGGTGCGTGCGCCTTATGACGCCATGAGTTTATCGCATCGCCTCGGGCTTGGGCCTGCTCCTCTCAACGTGCCGGCTGCAAAAACCATCCGTGAGGTGCCTAGAACTTCCTGGCCGCTTTATGGACGGAAATCGTAAGGGCTTAGGAGGAATTTGACGGCCCCTCGCAGGATACGCGCATCGGGGTTCGTCCAGCGGTGAATTCGGTTTTGGCCCGATGTTTTAAACGTCTGCAAACGTGTAAGGTAAGGACATGAGCACACGTTCTCTAAAAAAGATTCAAGATAACGAACTTGAAGACGAGATCGCCCGCCTCGCCTATGAGTTGTGGGCCCAAGATGGATACATTCATGGGAATCACGGTAAGCACTGGCTGGAAGCGGAACGTCAACTGCGAGGCGCCCAAGTTCGAGGAGAGAACTCGGCCACTCCCTTTCCCGATGATCGCGCTACGCAGATTAACCAGAATGACAGTCAGCGACTCGACGCGACGCCGCTCATTGAAAAGACCAAACGACGCAAGGCGTCGTAAGTCCGGTCTTTTTAGTAAATTAGTCGTTCAGGTTAGATCTTCGCCGAGAGCCAACTCCGCAAAAGATGGCGGTGACAGTGGTGCTCAGTTTCTGCGCAGTGGCATAATAACGTAACGTCGTGATCTTTGGCGATGCGTTGAATCAAACGTAGCGTAAACTTCTGCCCGTGATTTTTAATCAATGGATTTCGCTGATCGATCGCCGACGCTTCAAATAATTCAGCGCGATACCGACGACCGAATTGGACCCACGAAATCGATCCTTGTTGAAAGGCTGTAAGCAGCTCTTGGCTCGGACCCAAATTTGCCATCCATACGTCGTAGCGCGAGGAAGGCAGCCCTCGTCCTCGCAAGCGTGTCGCCAGAATCCGCAGTCCATCGCCGGTCGTGTCGACCGGCGAATGAACCGACTTCGTTTTAATCATGCGGTCGGATCGAGCACGACCTTGATGCAGCCGTCCTTCTTTTCGGAGAAGGTCTTGTAAGCTTCTGGAGCTTTGCTGAGCGGCACACGATGTGTGATGACGAACGAGGGATCGATTTTTCCGTCTTCGATCAAATCGAGCAATGGGCGCAGGTAACGTTGAGTGTGAGTCTGGCCTTGTTTGATAGTCACACCTTTCCCGAACGCGGCGCCAAACGGCACTTTGTCGATGAAACCTGAATACACGCCGGGAACGGACAAGACGCCGCCCTTGCGCACGGCACGCATGGCTTGGCGTAAAGCGTAGGGACGATCGTTTTCCAGCTTCAGCGTCTGCTTGACCATGTCGTAGGCCGAACCGTGAGCCTCCATGCCCACGGCGTCGATTGCAGCATCGGGACCGCGTCCGCCGGTAAGGATTTTGAGCCGCTCGTGGATGTCGTCATCTTTGTCGTTGAGCACATGCGCACCGGCTTCCTCTGCCATGCGAAGGCGCTCGGGCACGCTGTCGATTGCGAAGACCTTGGCTGCTCCCAAGAGGAAGGCGCTGCGAATGGCAAACTGGCCAACAGGACCGCAGCCCCAGACGGCGACCGTGCTGCGACCTGGCTCGATGTTGCAGTTCTCTGCAGCCATGTAGCCGGTGGGGAAGATGTCCGAAAGGAAGAGGACCTTGTCGTCGGATATGTTGCTCTTGATTTTGATCGGACCGACATCCGCAAAGGGCACGCGCACATATTGGGCCTGACCACCAGCATAGCCCCCGAGCATGTGGGAGTAGCCGAACAGAGCGGCTCCGCTGAAACCGTTGAGCGCTTCGATGATTCCGGTGTCAGGATTGGTGTTGTCGCAGCATGACCATTCCTGGCGCGAACAGTGAAAGCAGCCGCCACACGAGATGGTGAAGGGAACGACCACGCGGTCTCCCACCTTGAGCTTTTTCACCATCGGGCCGATTTCGACGACCTCACCCATGAACTCGTGACCGAGGATGTCACCTTTCTCCATGGTGGGCACGTAGCCGTTGTAGAGATGGAGGTCTGAACCACAGATGGCGGTCGACGTAACGCGGATAATACAATCGCGCGGGTTGAGGATCTTCGGGTCGTCGACCGTCTGAACCTCCATCTTCTTTTTTCCCATCCAGCAGACTGCTTTCATTGATTGTTCTTTCGTTGAGGTTCACCGACGGACTGACCTTCGATCGTGGGGATTTCACCGGCTTCCATCAGAGCCTTGAAGCGGGTGAGCGTGAGACGGACTTGTTGTTCGGCCTCCTCACCGGAGAACTTGGCGAGCAACGCTCCGAGTTTTCCGCCGGGTGGAAGGTATTCGAGCGTGACGGTGACCTCGGTGCCTTCATTACCGGGAGCAGGGTCGAAACGAACGGTTCCGGCATTGGCGATTTCGGAGCCTTCACGCGAGCGCCACGCGATCAATTTGTTGGGCTCGTCATTGATGATCAGCGCATCCCATTCCACGCGGCGGTCACCGGGCGGCGCACTGACAGACCAGTGCGATTCGTTCTTCGAACGATTGGTGATCGAAACCGGGTGCTTGATGACTTGCGCGAGATTTTCGAGGTTACGCCAGAATGCGTAGAGAACGCGCGCAGGTTTAAGAATGGTAACGGCGCGAGTGACTTTCACGCCTTGGTTTCCGGGCACGACGATCTTCGACGGCGCTACGCCTTTGCGTGCAGCGAGTGTCGCGGATGCGCGAGGTGAATGGGGGTCAGGGGAGGGCATAGCCGCAGGATAAGAAATTGGCTGCGGCCCGCCCATCGGGCACGGTTCTGACGGAGCTTACTGGTTTAGGCCTCGATTGCACTGGGGAGATTGCACATTAGGAGATAATTTCCCCTACATGGATTTCCTGTCGATAACCACGCGATCGTCCTTCACTTAATATTACGGACTCTATGCAGCCGGTCGGATTCGGCCGGTCGGAACATTAGAAGGGATCAATCCATCTCTCCTGTTCTAAATTCGATAGTCCGAATCGGTATCAAGATCACCATTAAACTCCGTGTTAGGCGTCTTAAGGAAGATTGAAAGTTCTGAGATTGCCGTCCCTAGGTGAATGCCGGTTCACATGTAAATCGTCTGTTCGTCTCGCGTCAGTTTTTCGGCATGCCTGCTCGTTCGTTGATTAGGTGGACCATTGCAGCACCACCGGATACGGATTAACTTCGCATGCCAATAAAGGGGAGTCGTATTGGGACGTATAAGCGGGATGGCCGCCGCGATGATTGGGCGCCGCGTAAAGATTCGGAGTAGTAACTTAATGGTTGTTCACAAAAACCTCACGTTGGAGGCATCGGAGTTGGCGGGGAATCCAACGTCTCGCGGACTTTGCGGGCGAGGGTGTTTAGCGTGAACGGCTTCTCTAGAAACGGGAGGTTGTAGTCGGCGACGGCTTTGACGGTTTCGGTGTTACCGAGATAGCCGGACATAAACATCGTGCGGATTCCAGGTTGGTGGCGGGACTGGAGGTGGTGGGCGAGTTCAAGGCCGTCCATCTCGGGCATGATGACGTCGGTAAGGAGCAGGTCGAAAAGCGGCGTGTTGGTTTCGTAGAGCTTGAGGGCGTCGCTGCTGCCGTTGACGACGGTGACTTCGTAGCCGAGCGAATCGAGGATCGCGAAGGTGATGTGGCGGATGGCTTCGTCGTCCTCGACCACGAGGATGCGTTCTTTGCCGGTGACGACGGGCTCTTCGTGTTCGGAATAAAGATCGAAGCGGGGCGGGTCGATGCGTGGGAGGAAGAGGTGAAAGCTGGTGCCTTGGCCAAGTCGGCTTTCGAAGGTAATGACGCCGGCGCAGTTTTTGACGATGACGGCGCAGGTGGCCAGACCGAGGCCGGTGCCGCGGCCGACCGGCTTGGTGGTGAAGAAAGGCTGGAAGAGGTGCGACTGCACGTCGGCATCCATGCCGGTGCCGGTGTCCTTTACGGTGAGTTGAACGTAGTCGCCGGGGGGGAGGCCGTGGGAGTTGGTTTCCGCGGCGTCCGGCGTGGCAATGGTAAGGCTCAACAGACCTCCCTGCGGCATGGCGTCGCGGGCGTTGAGGCAGAGGTTGAGGACGACTTGGTCGATCTGGTTGCGGTCGGCGAGGAAACAGGCGTCGCTTTCCACGAAGTTCACTTGGAGCGACACGTTTTCGCTGAGGAGCGAGCGCACGAGGTCGCGGAGGTCGCCGATGACGCCGTTCATGTCCAGCGTCTCGGGCTGAAGAACTTGTTTGCGGCTGAAGGCGAGGAGCTGGCGGGTGAGGGAACTGGCGCGAGCGGCGGCTTTGAGGATTTCGCCGGTCTTGGATTTGAGCTCGGGGGCGATGTCGGTGAGATCCTCGTGGAGCATGTCGGCGTAGCAGCGGACCGCGGTGAGGAGATTGTTGAAATCGTGGGCGACGCCGCCGGCGAGTTGACCAACAGCTTCCATCTTCTGCGATTGCAGGAGCTTCGTCTCGCTTTCCTGGAGGGCCACCTTGGCGAGGTTGCGCTGGTGGACGGTGCTGATGATGTTGACGAGCGCCTGGATGAAGTCGAAGGCCTCGCGACCGAAACCGCGGGGCTCGGTGCTGAGGCCCGTGAGGTAGCCGACGATGACCTCGCCGTTGTTGATCGGCATTGCGAGAGCACTGCGGACGCGAAGGGCCGGGTGGTTTTCACGGCCGGGGAAAATCGTGGCGTCTTCGTCGAGGCGCAGGTGGCTGTCACCGGCGGCACGGGCTTCAGCGGCATCCATGGGCGCATGGATAAAGCCTTCGGGGAAACCGCTGGTGAGGGCGGGGGACAGCGTGGCGGACTCGAGCGGGGTGAAGAGGAGGACTTCGCTGTAACTCAGCTGGAGCGTGTCGCAGACGAGACGCGTGGCTTCTTTTTTGATGTCGAGGATGTTGGGCTGGTTAAGCGCAAAGCGGCCAAAACCAGCGAGCGCGGCCTGGGTGATGGCGCGGTAGGCGAGGAGCGTCTCAGCTTCGTGTTGATCGCTGATGTCGAGACAGGAGCCGATGAAGCCGGTGAAGTGGCCGTCTTCTTCGTAATGGGGAATGCCCTGGCAGGTGATCCAGCGGTAGTGGCCGTCGTAGCGGCGCAGGCGGAAATCGAGACGGAAGGGCTCACGACGTTGGAAGTAGTCGTTGAACTCTTTGCAAAACCGGGAGCGGTCCTCGGGCAGGATCCCCTCGAGCCAGCCTTGCTGGAGTTCGGCTTCGACGGAGCGGCCGGTGAAGGTGAGCCAGGGGCGGTTGAAATGAATGAAGTCGCCGGCGTCGTCGGTAATCCAGACAAGCGCGGGGGCGGAATCGGCCAGCGTTTTGAAACGCGTATCCATGGGCCGGCGGGTGCGCGGCGCGCCGGAGACCGAGGTGATGCGGGCCAGGCGCGCGGGAAGACGTGCGGGGTCGGCCGCGGATAAAAAATCGTCCGCCCCGGCCTGAAGGCAGGCGACGACGTGTTCGCTTTCCTCGGTCTGGCTAAAGGCCACCAAACGGGTGCGCGGCAGGCGCGTGCGCAGGGCGCGGATTTGGGCGGGCAGTGATTCTTCGCCGCCGCTGAGGGCGGTCACGAGGACGAACGTCGGGTTAAGGCCGGCGAGCTGGGTTTCCAGCTCTTCCACCGTGCCGACGGTGTGGAGCTCTTTGAGGGTGCCGGCCCCGAGCAGGCGATGGGCCCAGCTGGAGGAAGCGGCGAGCAGAGCGGGTCGGCTGAAAGGCGAAGCGGAATCAGCCGGAATGTTGCTCATAGAGTTTTTGGAGACGGCTTACGGGCGGAGGCGTGACGGCGGCGGCGGTGACGCGCGCGGGTCCGAGGCTGTGGCGGAGGACGAGTTGTTCGTTCTCGCGTTGAAGGTGGAGAATCTGGAGGAGGCGGGCGCGGGCTTGCTCCAGAATCGCGGCGCGGGCGGCGCGGGCGTCGGGATCGGCGGGAACGTGCGCGGCGTTGCCGGAACGCAAAGCGGCCAAGCTCGCGTCGAGGCGGTCAACCAAGGCCTGATGGCGCTGCAGCAAGGCGGCGTCGGGGATGCGTTGGTGTTGTTTGAGAAAACGGTTTTCCTCGAGCGCCAGTTGATGAAGTTCGTCGCAGATCTGAAGGTGGTCGCGCAGGGAGTCGGGCATGGGACGGAGGGCGGAAAAAATGACGGCGGCGGACGGGCTTAGGGTTGAGCGGCGAGGGTGGGAGCGGAACTGGGCGTGGTAAACAGGAGGAGGCGTTTTTCGGTGGATTCGACCCAGTCGAGATGTTTGAGGCGCCAGTTGACCATGGACGCGATGTCCTGAAGGGCGGGCGCGATCTTCCCATTATCAGCCAACGGGCTGCGGAGGGAGTCAAGGATGCCCTGATAGGTATTTCTAGCTAGAACCGTCTGATTAAGACGCTCCTGGCAGAGGCCGATCTGGTAATGAACGGGGAGCAGCCAATCCGGAGGGCCGCCAATGTCGCGCAGGCATTGGTAAATGGTAAGCGCGGTGGTGATGTCGCCCTGTTCGTAGAACTCGTTGGCGAGCTGATTGCCGGTGCGACGCTGCCAGTAAACCCACGTTTTGGAATCGGCGGCGGTCTTGGCTTGCTCGGTCTTCAGGAGGTCAAGGGCTGCGGCGAGGGATTCCTGCGTGCGACCGAGGCGACGGAGGGCGAGCGAAAGCAGGTGACGGGCTTCGGGGGCGTCCTCGTTTTGTGGATACAGCGAAAGGTAGCCGCGAAGTTGGGTGACGGATTTTTCGAGGTCGCCCTTAAGGTTGAGGGCGTAGGCGGACTTGAACGCGGCGCGGGCGCGATCGACAGGCGCGAGGTCGAGGAGGCGCAGACGCGAATAAAACCGCCACGCCTGATCGTAGTCGCCGGATTGGAAATACGTTTCGGCAATCTCGAACTGGGCGGTGCGGGCGAGCTGACGATAGGAGTCGGCGCCGTCTCCGGGGAGTTTGAGCGTGGAGTTCAGCACGCTGTAAAAACGCGCGGTGGCCAGCCGGTGGGCACCCAGCGCACGAAGACAGCGACCGAGCTCGAGATAAACCACCGGCAGGCGGGCGTCGCCGGGGTTGTCCTTGATGTAGCGCTCGTAGATGGCGCAGGCCTTGGTGAGACGATTGTCGCTGCGATACACGCGGGCGAGGCCGAGGAGCGCGTCGCGGATTTGCTCATCCGAGGCGCGCCGGCCGGCGGCGAGGACTTGGGTGTAGGCAAGGTGGGCGGACTCCCAATCGCGTTTCTCGGCTTTGGTCGCGCCGATGTTGAGGAGACTGTTGATCTCCGCGGCGATCGCGGCGGGCGTTTCTGCGTGGGTGGGTGCGTGGGCGTCGGCGGTCGGAGCGGTGGCGGGCAACGTAACGGCCGGCGAAAGCGTAACCGCCGGGGTTGCGGCGGGAGTGGTATGGGTAGGGGCGAGTGCAACGGTCGCCTGTGAAGGCTGCGCGACGACTGATTCCACGGGAATGGCCGCGGCATCGTGCGCAGAGGCGATAGCTGCGGGCGCAACGTCGGCCACGGGGGCAGTGACCGCGGCGACGGGCTCGTGGTCGCTGGCGAGAAGCGCGGTGGCGCCGGACAGACCTACGCAGGCTAGGAGGAGAAGCTTCATTTGAGTTCGTAGGTCGCGGAGCTGGGCGGCGGCGTGATGTTGGCGGGCGCGGCCAACGGGTATTGGAAATACATGAGCACGTCCTCGGCGCGGATCACGCGTGGCGTGTCGTCGGGCAAAATGGAAATACCGCCGGTGGGCTCGAGCGGGAGCGGCGCGATGCCGGGGGCTGTGGGCGCGTTGGATGCGTTGATACTGCCAGCGGAGGTCGCCGGATCACTTGCGGACCCAGGAGCCGTGGAGTCGGTGCTGCCCGTGGCACTGGTCGGATGTGGATCCGAGGAAGCTCCGGAAGCGTTGGCTGTGGGATGGGGCG
>JBEVND010000270.1:0-4492 GCA_040508285.1 Rariglobus sp.
CTAACTAAATCTTGAACCCCACACGCTCGGTTAAACAGCGAGGCGGTTTTAAGGATTTTATCGTTAAAAGACGGTGGTCTGAACCTCGTCACTCACGACGCAGTGTGGAGGGCGTGGTGTTTTCAATCAGGTCGTTGCGCACGGAGATTTCGTTGAGCTCTTTTTTCAGCGCGGAGGCCTCTTCGGGTTTGGCGGTGTCAACGGTCGCGAGAACACGTTTCGTGTCGTCGATCGCGGCGAGACGCTGGTCGTCGCGCTCTTTTTCGAGCGCACGTTGCTCGGGCGTCTGGCCCACGAGGGGAAGCGTGAATGTATTCAAGGCGCGGTCCGCTTCGCCGGTGAATTGACGTTCGCGCGCTGCAGCGCCGGCACCTTTGGTCGTGAGCACATTGGTGTCAGTCAGGACTGGTTGGGGACTCTCCACCACGACCGGTGCGAGAGTGACGGGAGCGGCGTCGGTCGGTGTGCTCGTGGCCATCGGCGACGTGGACGGATCGGGCGCGGCCACGTCGGCGGCGGGAATGGTCAATTCAACGGGAGCGGGCTCGGTCGCGGGCAAGGGCTCAAGAATGCGCTGCGTGCGATCGGCCTCGGTGGTGCCGGCAGTGGAAGTTGCGGAGTTTGCAGCCGGCGTCGGCTTTGCCGGAGCAGGCGAGGTAGTCTTAGTTGAGTCGGCCCACACCAGCACCGAACCAGAGAGTGAAACAGCCAGAGCGGCAACGAGAGCGGCGTTCTTGTTCATGACGCGACAGACCCCGGCATTCGAGGTTGGTTCGCGACATGGTCCGCTCTGCCGTTGCCGTTCGCTGGTAGCCACTAAGCAGCCCCGGCGGTGCTCACGGTTTCGGCTTGAGCGCCAACCGGCAAGGCTGCCCCGAAGCGGTGCAATCGATGCTTTCGATCACCGATGCGGAAATCGCGTTGAGCGCTTCACGCGTCAGGAAAGCCTGATGACCGGTGAGCAGCACATTTGGCAAAGCGACGAGACGGGCGAGCAACGGATCGGTGATGCCGGTTGACGAATGATCGTCGAAGAAGAGAGCGGCTTCGTGTTCGTAGACATCGAGGCCGAGTCCGCCCAAGCGGTTGGCTTCCAGTGCGGCGAGAGCGGCGGAGGTGTCGATCAAGCCGCCCCGGCTCGTGTTGATGAGCAGCGCGCCTGGCTTCATGCGGGCGAGCGTGGTTGCGTTGATGATGTATCGGGTCGCGGGCAGCAGCGGGCAGTGCAACGAGATGACATCGGAGCGGGTGAGGAGATCGTCGAGCGCGACAAACTCGAAACCGGTGTTCAGCGCGTCGGCGGGTGGAAAGGGGTCGTAGGCAAGGACGTGACAGCCGAAGCCCTGCAAAATGCGCCCAGTGATGATGCCGATGCGGCCCGTCCCGATGAGACCGATCGTCTTGCCGTTGAGATCGAAACCGGTGAGTCCATCGAGACTGAAGTCACCGCGCTTCACGCGATTGTGGGCGAGGTGCGTGCGGCGGTTGAGCGTGAGTAGGAGCGCGAGAGCGTGCTCGGCCACCGCGTGAGGCGAGTAGGCGGGCACGTTCGTAACGGTGAGCCCGAGCGAGGCGGCGGCGTTGAGATCGACGTTATTATAACCGGCGCAACGCATCGCGATCAGCCGCGTGCCGCCGGCGAACAAAGCGGCGAGCACCGGAGCATCCAGGTGATCATTGACGAACGCGCAGATCGCTTCGCAGTCGCGCGCGAGCGCGGTGTTGGCGAGCGTGAGTCGTTCGTCGATCCACACAAACTCATGAGAGGGCGAAGCGGCGGCCTCGAGATGATGACGATCGTAGGAACGGGTGCTGTAGACGGCGACTTTCACGCTGTTATCCTATAACCGCCGCCGGGCTAAAACGAGCGGCAAAGAAAAACGCCCGCAAGTTTTGTTGCGGGCGTTGTGCGGGTCATAAGTCGCGCTGCTGGCGCTGTGGATTTAGTTCACGGCGATCTTGCGCGGCTTGCGTGCCTCGGCTTTTGGCAACGTGAGGCGGAGAACGCCGTCGTTGAGAGCGGCGGTGATCTTGTCCGCATCGATTGCGTCGTCGTAGGCGAGCGAGAGCGCAAAGCCGGCATCGGCGGATTCCCGGTGAAGGGCAGTCCAGGCTTCGGGTTTTTGCCAGGAGCGTTTTCCGGTGATGTTCAAGACGCCGTCTTCGGCGATTACGCCCAAGTTGTCTTTGGTGACGCCGGGGAGATTAACCGTTAGCGCATAGCCCTCGGCGGTCTCGGTGACACGGTAGGCCGGCCGACGTGCCGGAGTCGACGCGTTGACGGGCGCGCCGGTCGTGGCGGTGTCCGAGGGAGCGGTGGCAAAAGAAGGGAGGATGGAAGTAAGGAGAGACATGGTGGGAGTGATTTGAATTGGAATCGTGGATACAGGATTATGAATGGTCGTAGACGGGATCAGTTGATCTTCACGTTGACCTTGCGGGGCTTGGTCTCCTCGCGTTTCGGCAAGGTGACGGTGAGCACGCCGTTTTCGTAGGTCGCGGAGATCTGGTCGGCTTGCACGAGCGTATCGGGAACGGTGACAACGCGGCTGAACTGCTCGGCAGTCTCCTGCGATTCTCCGGAGGTGGATTTACGGGAGGCGCTGATGGTCAGACGACCGTCGGCGTGCTCGATGTTGATCGCCTCGCGGTCAACGCCAGGCAGGTCGGCCCGCACATAGGTGTTGTCTTTGTCCTCGTAGAGATCGACGGGCAGACGGCGGTCGGTATCGAAGTCGCCGCGTGCGACGGTGAACAGGCGGTCGATCTCGTTTTCAAGACCGCCCCAGGGGCTGCCAAACGAGGCCTGACGGGTGTTGAAGGAGGGATAGGTGTAGCGAACGAGTTTCATAGGATTAATAGGCTGTGCGTTGTTGTTTGAGTGAGTGGTTTGTGAGCAGGTGATTTCCTTGCGTGTCCCTGTTTTGCAGGACGGATGCCGACGCGGTCTCGGTCGTAAGTGATTGCCGTGCGGGGGATTGATTTCCGTGGGCAAAAGCCCGTTGGGAAACTCTGTCCGCTGGCTGTGACGCAGGCTGAGAAAAAGCGTCGCCATGCCCGTGAAGCATGACTCGTAGGGCCTATTAACAGATGTGAAATGCGGGCGCTACGCCCCGTGAGGAGCGTTATAAATTGCGCAAAATCCGCGCGGTGATTAAGTTTACTCCATCATGCCGACCGACCAAACGGCTCAGGCCAGCCGCGCGCTGGTGGACCAACTCAAACGCTCGCAGATTTATCGCGATTATGAGCAAGCGTTTCGTGAGACCACGGGTCTGCCGTTTCGGCTGCGGGCGCTGGAATCGTTTGATCTGAGTCACCGCGGCGATCCCAACGAGAATCCGTTTTGCGCTTTGATGGCCAAGAGCAACCAGAGCTGCTCCGCGTGCCTGTTGTTACAGCGCAGGGTCGAGGAAGAGGCGCGGATGGAGCCCAAAACGCTCAAGTGTTTCGCGGGGCTTTGCGACTCAGCGGTGCCCGTGCGTGTGGGAGAAAACCTCATCGCGTTTCTCCAGACCGGACAGGTGCTCCTGCACAAACCCTCCGCCGCCCAGTTTGCGAAGACGACACGCGAGATCCTCAAATTTGGCACCGATGTGGACCTGAAGCGGCTTGAAGAGGCCTATTTCCAGTCACGCGTCGTCACCACGAAACAATACAGTTCGATTCTCCGGTTGCTGGAGATTTTTGCCCTGCATCTTGCCACGCTGAGCAACCAGCTTTCGGTGAGCGAATCCAACGCCGAGGCGCCGTCGATCAGTCGGGCGCGCGTCTACATCGCGGAGAAACACGCCGACGACCTCTCGCTAGGCGAGGTAGCCAAAGCGGTTAACATGAGCGCGTTTTACTTCTGCAAGATGTTCAAGCAGGCCACGGGGATCACGTTCACCGACTACCTCGCGCGTGTGCGCATCGAGAAGGTGAAGAACCTCCTGCTCAACCCGCACAAACGCATCAGCGAGGCAGCGTTCGAGGCAGGGTTTCAGTCGCTCTCCCAGTTCAATCGCGTGTTTCGTAAAATAGCAGGCGAGGCACCCACCGCGTATCGCGAGCGTATCCACGGCGAGGCGGTGTGAAACCGGTGCAGCGCGCAAAGCGCGACTAAGCCGGGCGCGCCGCGATGGGAATCGCCGCATGGGCATGCGAAGTCGGCGGGTGTTCACGCGACACCGGGCAATGCGTGTGATGGTCCTCCCGTTGTCGGCAAAGTGCGCAAAAGAGGGTGATCTCGCGGCGGCCTACGCGTGTGACGGCACGTTCCACCAAGTCGGCTTCGATGGAGGTGATGGGAATCCGATCGGCGCAGAGCGCGAGCGTGTGCTGAAACGCGAGCGTTGCCGTGGCGAAGTAGGCGAGGAGCGGATTGCGGCCGCAGGCGCAGATATCGGCTTTGATCGGAGGTTGTCGTCGGCGCGCCGAAGTAGGTGAGGCGAGTTCGCGAAAAACGTCGTCGATCGTGCGATCCATGAGGTGCACAAGCGTGTCGGGGTGA
>JBEVND010000321.1:0-3262 GCA_040508285.1 Rariglobus sp.
ATGCCGATATTGCGCCGCAGGTCGTCGAGCCGAAGTTCACGCACATCCGTCCCGCCCACTAGAACGCGTCCCGCGCTGGCGTCGTAGAAGCGCGGCACAAGGCTCATGAGCGAGCTCTTGCCCGCGCCGGTCGCCCCGAGGATTGCCACGCATTGGCCCGGCTTCACGTCGAGATTGATGTCCTGCAAAATCGGATCTGCGGTGGAATAGGAGAACGACACGTTCTCGAACCGCACCGCGCCGCCCAGATGACTCCGCTGCGGTGCGCCGGCCACATCACTGACCTCAATGGGCGCGTCGAGAATTTCGAATACGCGACGCGCGCCCACCAGCGATTGCTGCACGCTGTTGGCGAGCGTCGCCACTTGATTCACCTGGCCGGAAAACTGGTCGAGCAAACCGGCAAACACCACGAGGCCGGTGCCCAGTGGCAGTTGCCCTTGAATCACCAGCCAGCCTCCATAACCGAGCAGCACGATCATGTTGATGCGCGTAAGAAATCCCACGGCCGGCGTATAGATGCTCACGCGCCAGAAAATGCCGCGTTGGTGATCGAAGACCGCCTGGTTTTTCTTCTGAAAAGCTTCGCGATCTTCCTGCTCACGACCGAACGCCTTGGTCACTTGCACGCCCTGAATACTCTCGGCCAGATGCTGCACCATCGTCTCTTCGCGCTCACGGCTGACGGCGTAGCGTGGCTGGATGTAGCGTGAGAACCACGTCGACAAAATCGCGAGCACCGGCGTCGTGGCCAGACACGCGAGCGTGAGGCCGGGATGCAGGCTCACCATGTAGATCGTGTAGAGCGTCAGCGACACGATCATGATGACGCTCTGGATCATCACTTGATCGACGAACATCCGCACCGCCTGCACGTCGCCCGTCACGCGTGTGATGATGGAGCCGGTCGTGTTGGCATCGAAAAAGCGGAAGCTCAACCGCTGGAGTTTGTCGTAAACCTCGCCGCGTAAATCCACCACGAGGCGCTGCTGCACGAGCCGGTTGATGGAAATCGTGTAGAGAAAATTCAGCACCGCGCGCAGAATCGCGAAGGCCAGAATACAGCTGGCGATGAGCAACAACACCTGCAGCGGCTCCCATGACTGAGGCAACTGCATGCCAAATTTAGCATGCGGGAAATCCACGACCTTGCCCGCTCCGCGTTCGCCGATCACCCACGCGATGTAATCGATTCCAAGACCCGTGAGACTCAGTCCGCTCAACCCCAAAGTCAGCAGCACCAGTTGCAACACCAGCACCTGCACACAGCGCGCTCGATAACGCCACGCCAGTCCGAACAGTCTGCGGATTAACCGCGCGTTGGATTCCGGTTCCGCGACCGGTCCAGCCGAAGCCTTCACTGTCGCGTGGTGTTGGTTGCCGCCGGAGCAGCAGCGCCGCCCGACGCCGCTGCCTGTCGGAGCGCACGGCGGCGACGCACCTCGGCAGCCACCGACTCAAGCCGCTGCTGATCGTTCACCCGGGCCACGGCCGGTTGGGCTCCACCATTGTTCACCGGCGCATTCACCACCGGCACCGGCGACGGAGCCGCCGCACCGATCTTGGCCGCCGACAACGGCAGCGTGAGCTTCTGGCCTTGGTAATCCACCGTCACCATGTCGCCGGCCGCATCGAACGCGCGCACTACAAAATCAGCGCCCTTGTCGTCCTGCTTGACCCACGCGCTTGTGTTACGCGTGCGATCGTAGAGACCAAAAAGCACGCCGTCCTTGGTGGAAATCATGCCCCGGAATTCGACCGTGGCGTTCTCCGTCACAACAGGCGCGGCCGCTTCATCGCGCTTCAACATGAACGGCGAATCCTTCGCCAACCCATCCAAAGAAACCGCAGCCGAGGCAGCGCTGGCCAGAAGGCCAAATCCGAGAAACCAGAGGCGGGGAAAGCGGGGTAACATACCTTGTGAAGAGAAATAAACCGGTGAGAGACTACGTCAAGCGACGGCAGGACGTCATCAGGGTTACAACCGGCTTAAACTCTTCGCTTAAGCACTTGCGGACGAACCGGGTTGCTTCGTTTGCGTGGCAGACGAAATCTTGTCCGATCCAAACAGCTTCGCCGCGCTCACGCCGAGATCGAGCGTCTGCGTCGGGAACGCAAACGACAAACCGCGGGCCGAGATCGCTCTCATGAACGCGAGATTCAACCGCTGGCGCAGGCGCATGAACGACTGGAAATCAGGAGTCTTCGTCATGTAGACGACCCAGATATCGAGTGAGGACGTGTTGAGGTCGCGGAAGAAAACCATCACCGAGCTCTTATCGACTTCCTCCTCCGCAAGGATGAGTCCGCGGATCTCTTCGACCAACGCGCTGATCTGATCCGCCGTGGCGTCGTAAGTGATGCCGATCACCTGCTCGAGGCGACGCGCGTTGATGCGGCTGTTGTTGATAATCGGTTCCGCCGCCACGCCCTTATTCGGCAAAATCGCCAGTGACCGATCCGGACGGCGAAGCTTGGTGGAGCGAAGGCCGATGTCTTCGACGGTGCCCTCGTTATTGCCAATCTTGACCGCGTCGCCGAGACGGAACGGCTGGTCAATTGCCACGACCACCGAGCCAAAGAGATTCGCGATCGTGTCCTGCGCCGCGAGCGCGAAGGCCAGACCGCCGATACCGAGACCGGCGAGAAACGCCTTCACGTTGGCCCCCATGCTTTGCGCGACCATGAGCACCGCGAAAATCGTGAACACGGTGATCAACGTTTTTTTGATCCACGGCATAAACGCCGCCACGCCCGCCTTCTTTTCCTTCGCGACCTCCTGCAAGTGATCCAGGAACGCGCTCAGGGTGCGCAATAATGCCCAGAAAAAGCACAGAGAAAACGCCATCGTCATCGCTACGCGCAGCGCCTCGTCGGTCGTCACCGAAAGCTTCAGCACCTTCAACGCCGTGAAGAGACCGAGCAGCGCGATGAACGTGGCCACCGGCGTCTCGAGCGCAGGGAAAAGTTTGTCGTCAAACGTCGTGCGCGTGCGCGCAGCAAACTTTTTGAGAAATCCAAAAAGCCACATCGTGACCACGCGGCGCAGGAGATAGAATCCAACCAGAATCACGCCTGCGATCGCGTAGTGCTGCCAGCTGTTACTCGACGTCCGCACATCGAAGAGATCCAGAATCGAGTCCACAAGATGCTCCACGAAATCGGGCACACGTTGATCCACCGCGCCGGATGCGACCGCAGCAGCGGCGTTGGTCGTCATCACCGATTGCTCGGTGCCCGTCGTCGAAGACGTGGAGGCGGT
>JBEVND010000436.1:0-3150 GCA_040508285.1 Rariglobus sp.
GCCGAACTGAGCCAGTGAGAAAGGTTAATCTATGGCGTTTGCCTGATTGCCCTTAAAAGACGTGACGAACGGGGTTTCCGCGATTGCAATAAGTTCCACTTAAGGATGCTGCGCCTCCCCAACGCTTTTCTCGCACGACTCGATTCCGTCTACCGAGGCAGGTCCTACTTCACCGGTGTGAAAGCGCGGCTGCTGGCTGCGTTCAACCTGCTGATTTTGGGTTTCATTCCGTTTAACCTGGCAAAACTTTTTCTGGCGGAGGTGCCGGAGATCCCGCTGCGAATCGCGTTAAATGTGTGTTGGGGCGTGGCCGCGCTGCTTTCGTTACGCTGGGTTTTTAAAGGCCGGTTGGACTGGGCGGGCAATGGGCTGGTGCTCGGCATTATTCTTCCGATCAATCTTACCATTCTCTTCGTTAACGAGTTTCCCGAACCGGTTGGGGCTGCGCTGCAGCTGTTTGTTTTTAACTTTGTTCTGCTGTTACTCGCCCTGGTTTTTACCACGCGAAAAGTCGCCCTGACGGTGTTTGGCGCGATCATCGCCAGCCACGTAGGTCTTTATCTTCGTGGTTCGGAAATGCTCGGGAAAACCGGCTCGCTTCAATACACATCCGACACGTTGTTTCGCGATGGGCTGATCGCCTTCGGTTTTGTTTTTTGTTTCGGCGCAGTGCTCACCACGATGATCGAGTCGGCCCATCGACGCAGTGAAGAGTCCATCCGCGAGACGCGCGCGTTGAACGAAAACCTCGAGCGACTCGTGTCGGAGCGCACCTTGGATCTGCAGGCGGCGTCCGAGCGGGCCAACGACGCGTCGCGCGCGAAGGGGGATTTTCTGGCCAATATGAGCCATGAAATCCGCACGCCGCTTAACGGCATCCTGGCGACGTCGGATCTGCTTTGTCGAAGCCCCGATCTCGCGCCACCGGTTGCGGAGCAGGCGCGTTTGATCGCGGACTCGAGCGAGCTTCTGTTGAAGCTGATCGGGGACATCCTGGATTTTTCCAAAATCGAGGCAGGCCACTTGGTCATCGAGAGACACGCGTTCTCGCTGTCCACGTTGGTGGACGACACGGCGGCTCTTTTGGCGGCGGCTGCGACGCGGGCCGGGATCACTCTGGAATGCACGGTGCAAACCTCGCTCGGCCAGCATTTCGAAGGCGATTGCTTCAGGCTCCGCCAGGTGCTGCTCAACTTGGGGTCAAACGCGATCAAGTTCACACCGGCGGGCGGACGTGTGCAGTTGCTCGTGACGGCCACGAGCGCGGAGCCGGGCATCGCGATGTTGCGCTGCGAAGTGCGCGACACCGGCATCGGTATGGATGCGGCGACGATCGGACGGATTTTCGAACGGTTTACCCAAGCCGACTCCTCCACCACGCGACGCTACGGTGGCACCGGTCTCGGACTGGCGATCAGCTCACGGATCGTTGAAGCGATGGAGGGTGTGTTGAAAGTGGAGAGCGTGCCTGAGCAAGGCTCGGTGTTCTATTTCACGGTTCCGTTTGGCATCGTTGAAGGCGAACCCGCGTCGCGTAGCGAACCGGTTCCGGTGAACGTTAATCTCGGTTTCCACGTGTTGGTCGCCGAAGACAACCTCATGAACCGCAAAATCCTCGCGGCCCAGCTTAAGCAACTCGGCTGTAGCTGTGTGATGGCGTCGGACGGTCGCGAAGCGCTGGTTCTGGTGCAACAAGAGCCGTTGCCCGATGCGATCTTGATGGATTGCCACATGCCGAATGTCGACGGCTGGGAGGCGACTCGCGTGATTCGCGGCTGGGCGAAAGATACCGCAGCAACGAGTGCTCAGCTCAAGGTCACGTCGATCCCGATCATTGCTTTGACGGCGGCGGCTTTACCCGAGGAGAGGACCCGCTGCCTCGAATCGGGGATGAACGACTTCCTCGCGAAACCCGCCAAACTGGACGATCTGCACGGGGCGTTAAAACCGTTCGTGACCGCGCCCACCAAAGCGGTGCGGAGTGTGAGTTAAACGAACGCACGGGAACGGTTTCTCGTGTGAGATGACCATAACCCCATTCATGAACTCAATGGAAACGCCTACCTCACGCCCCCGCCGTTTTTCGATGATTCGCTCGTTTGTGTTGGCCGACTTCCTCACGCTGGGAAACGGCTTTTGCGGCAGTGGCTCCGTGCTTGCGGCGATGCAGTATTTGGTGACGGGTTTGGATCGTTGGTTGATCACCGCGATGGTGCTTTTGCCGATCGCACTCGTGTTTGATTTTGCAGATGGACGGGTCGCTCGCTGGCGTCACCGCTCGTCTGCTTTAGGAGCGGATCTCGATTCACTGGCGGATGTGATTTCGTTTGGCCTGGCACCCGCGGCGCTCGGTTTTGCGGTTGGACTGAGGGGCTCGCTCGACGTGGTTATCCTGCTGTATTTCGTCGCTTGCGGCATCAGCCGTCTGGCGCGGTTTAATGCGACCGCCGATGCCCTCACTGATGAGAAAAGCGGGAAGGTAAAGTATTTCGAAGGCACGCCGATTCCCACCAGCGTCATGATCGTGGTTCTGCTGGGTGCGCTTCATTTCATGGGCAAGCTCACGCCTGTCCTTTGGCTCGGTAGCTGGGAAGTCGGCAGCCTCGTGCTTCACCCGCTCACGCTGGTGTATGCGATCAGTGGCAGCGCGATGATCAGCACGATCCGCGTGCCCAAGATCTGAGTGGCTCAGAAATCTGGCGGGGATTATGGTAGGATAAGGCTCAGCTGAGTTTACTTGAGTTCGCTTGGACTAGGTTGGCCGATGCAGCTCTAAACGACAAAGCCCGTAACGAAGAATGTTACGGGCTTTGTTATGAATGGGCCAGGCTAATGGTGTTAGATCCAGGCCAAGCTTGCGGGCGTCTCGGCGCGGCTCGCTTGAAATCAGTTGCCGAAGATAAACCGTGAGTCGGACGCCGGCTGGGTGGCGCCGTTTGCGGCGGGAGTAGGAGCCGTAGAACCATCGGTGGCTGCGACGGGTTTCTTGGCCTGAACGAGTTCTTGCGCGGTGTAAGAACCCCCTTCACGGAAGCTGGCGTATGCGATTTCTTGAACTTCGAGCTCGGGGTATTCCTTGCCGCTTTGATCGCCTTTAAACGTGATGCGGCAATCGGCGGCCTGGCGCTCGGTGGCATTGGGATTTGCTCC
>JBEVND010000437.1:0-3212 GCA_040508285.1 Rariglobus sp.
GCCGTGATCATCGAACCGCCGCTCACATCGCTCTCCACCACGACGATCGCGTCGCAAATGCCCGCGACGATCCGGTTGCGCATCGCGAACGACTGCTTGTCGGCTCTCCGCGTAAAGGGGAACTCGGATAGAATCGCGCCGGTTTCCTCGATCTTGCGGTAGAGCGCGAGATTCTCCGCCGGATAAACGATATCAATTCCGTTGCCCAGCACCGCGACGGTTTTACCGCCTACCGATAGCGCGCCTTCATGCGCGGCCGTGTCGATGCCACGTGCCAGCCCGCTGACCACGCAAAACCCCAGCCGGGCCAGATCCGCACCCAGTTTCTTCGCCACGCTTTGACCGTATAGCGTCGTCCGCCGACTCCCCACGATGGCCACGCTAGGCAAAGAGAAATCGTAGTTTCCTTTCCGATACATACCAATTGGCGCGCTATCGATTTCCTTCAGCAACCTCGGGTAATCCGCATCCGCCTGCGTGATAAACGTCGTCGCTGCCGTTGCCATACGCTCCTCCTCGCGAACCAGATCAAAATGCTGCTGCCAGTTCGCCACGGTCCCGCTGATCGCAGGCCCTACACCGCGAACTTCTTCCAAGCGTGCCGAACCTACGGTGAAGACCTCGCGCGGATCCTGGCCCAACTCGCTCAAGAGGCGACCCAGCGTGATCGGCCCGATATTTGGCAACGCATTAAGAACCATGAACGCCTGCCGTTCCGTCATTTCGTGTGAATTCATAGAATCTTAATTTTCGAGTAACTTCATCAGACGGTTCTCATCTATAACCTGAATGCCACCGGCGTTTGCTTCCGCGAGTTTTGAACCGGCATCGTCGCCCGCCACCAACAAATCAGTGCGACTGTTTACCGAATCCACCACGCGCGCGCCGGCGATCGTGAGGCGACGCGTGGCCTCCGCCCTCGTCATCCCCCTCAACGTTCCGGTCAGCACCACTGTTTTTCCAGTTAACGGGCCCTTAACCGCAGCCATTGGCGGTTGCTGCGGGTTCACTCCCACGGACTCAAACGCGGAAAACATCCTCTGATTTTCATCCTCGGCCAAAAACGCCAGCAACGCGTCTCTCGTCACCGGGGAAAAATCCACCAACTGTTCATCAGTCGCTTTGCTCATCGCCTTGAGTGAGCCGAAACGGTCGGCAAGTTTCTCGGCGTTGGCCCGCCCTACCTGCGGAATTCCCAAGCCCAGAATGAACCGCGCGAGATCGCTTTCCTTACTACGCTCGATCTCGGTCAACAACCGCTTTGCCACGGCTTCAGATCTTACACCTGCGTCGACCAGGTCTTTCGCCGTCAGCCGATAGAGATCCGCTACATTGGAAATTTTATTCTCTCGGACCAGCGTCGCGATCGCGACGGGACCAAGCCCCTTGATCCCGACTGCTGCAGGAGCAACGAAGTGCTCTATCTTCCGCTGGATCTGGGCCGGACAACGCTTTGACGGACAATACACGGTCGCGCCGGACTTCGATGTCTGAAGCTCGCTCGCGCAGGACGGGCACTCCGACGGAAACACAAACGCTTTTACCTCTGACGTCCGTCGATCGAGATCCACACCGGAAATCGACGGGATGATTTCACCGGCTTTCTCGACGAACACATAATCCCCCACCCGCACATCGCGACGCGAAAGGTCAGCCGCGTTATGCAAGGTAGCTCGTGAAATCTTGCTGCCCGCCAGCTCGACCGGCTCCAACTCCGCCACCGGCGTGATGACACCGCTACGCCCGACTTGTAAGGTAATTCCCACTACACGCGTAGAGACGCGCTCAGGCGGAAACTTATACGCAATGGCTCCACGCGGCGCCTCCGCAGAGTTGCCTAGCCGGAGCCATTGCGCCCGCGAGTCCAATTTCACGACGACACCATCCGTCGGAAACGGGAGCTTTTTGAGCTCCTCACGCCAACGATCCACGGCAGCCAGAACCGCACTGGCGCCTTTCTCTAAATCATAACGATCCACCCGCGGAAGGTCTCGCTCGCGCAACCAAGCATTAAGAGCCTGCTGCGAACTCGGGGCCGCGTCTCCGTCGCCCGGCGCCCAGAGACCGTAGCCGTAGAAAACGACTTTAAGTCCGCGTGCCGCCACGTCGGCCGGATCTTTTTGCTTAAGGGTGCCCGCCGCCAGATTCCGCGGATTGGCAAACAGAGCCAAACCCGCCTCCTCGCGCTCTGAATTGATCCGCGCAAATTCGGCGTAATCGATATATACCTCTCCTCGCAGCTCCACGCGCGCGGGCGGTTTGGATTTCGTATCAGACGCCCCATTGTAGGAGAGACGCCTGGGCATATTCCGAATCGTAAGGGCGTTTTCGGTGACGTCGTCACCTTCGCGGCCATTCCCTCGGGTGGCGGCGCGGACCAGCCGACCCTGTTCGTAAGTGATGCTGATGGCGATGCCGTCAAACTTCGGTTCGACAACAAAGACCGAGTCATCGCTCCCGACGGATCGACTCACCCGATTTAGAAACGCCCGCAGTTCCGCCTCAGCGTAAGCCTTGTCCAATCCCAGCATTGGTTCGCCGTGACGATGCGTAGCGAAATTCCCACTACGGTCATCTCCGGTCGACACCGATTCCGACGATGTCGCGCTGTCTTTTGCGGACGCCTTCTCCAACGCGTTGAGTTCACGTTTGAGCGCATCATAAGCCGCGTCACTAATCTCGGGGGTCGCCTTCTTGAAATACAGATCATCGTGCCGGGCGATTTCAGATCGAAGCCACTTCAGCCGTTTCTGATTCTCGATTAAGGCTGTCTCCGAGATCCCGTCGACGGGTGCGGGCTGAGCCCATCCAACCAAGCCGCACCCCAGTAAAAGCCCTAAACCAACGAAGCTCGGCCATCGCATAATTCGCACGGCCTAAAGCAGTTCAACATCAGCAATCCTGCGCAACACCATTCGCCATAGGACTGCAACTAATCATCACAGCACTAAACGCCGTCCCCCGACCGCCTTCACTTCGCCCTCAGCGCATCGGGCAAAAAATCCACCAACTGCGTCGTGTGAACCGCGACTTGCCCGCACACACGCGCGAGATGATCGGCGGCGGCGCCATGCCAGAATGTGCCCCGACATGCCGCACCGAGTGTATCTTCGGGCGTTTGCGCCAGCAGTCCTCCGACAAGACCAGCGAGGAGATCGCCGCTGCCTCCACGTGCGAGAACCGGTCCGCCAACGAAACTGTGATACGTTTTA
>JBEVND010000451.1:0-15612 GCA_040508285.1 Rariglobus sp.
CTCGCGTTGATTCCACAAGCCGAAGCCAGCGCGACGTTCGAAGCCGCAGGCTGGGGTTTTCTCGACGGCGTGCTCCATCAAATCGTCGTCGTCCCGCTGCTTGCCCCACCGCCCGAAGTCGTGGCGTGGATCGGCATTCCCTTCGCCGTGGATCGCACGGTCGCCGAGGAGCTCAAAGCCACGTCGGCGCTCGAGGTGACGTTTCTCAGCGGAGGCCCCGAGCCACGCGTGATCGCTTCCACGCTCGCCCCTGAGTTGGCCGCCGAACTCGCCCGCGAAGCGCAGCCGTCCCTCGGTTCCGCGCCCACACGCCTTTCACTGCGCGGCGAAGATTTTGTGACCACCTGCCGTCGCATCAACGCCACCGGCGACCGCCCGGTATGGATCGTTTTGCAACGCTCGCTCGAGATCGAACTCGCGCCCTCCCGCCAGTTGGAAACCGTGCTCGTCGCCGTTACTTTGACGGGCCTCATCATCGCCGCGTTGGCCGCTCTCGCCCTCGCCCGTTCGTTCAGCCTCCCCGTCCGCCGCCTCGCCGATCATACCAAGCGCATCGCCGCCGGCGACTACCAGACGCCCATTCACCTCAAGCGCGTGGACGAACTTGGCGATCTCGCCGAAGCGTTTAACCACATGAGCACCGGCCTCGCCGAGCGCGATCTCGTGCGCGACTTGCTCGATAAAAACGTCTCGCCCGAGGTCGCCGCCAGTCTCCTCAAAAACGGCTCCGCGCTCGGTGGCGAGGAGCGTGAAGTCACCGTGCTCTTCGTGGACCTGCGCGGTTTCACCACGCTCAGCGAAAGTCTGTCCGCACCTGAATTGATCGCGTTGCTCAACCGCTACCTCGACCGCATGAGCGCCGAGATCGAACAACGCGGCGGCATCATCGATAAATACATCGGTGACGAAATCATGGCTATCTTCGGTGCGCCCGTCGCCGCGCCGAATGGTGCCGATCACGCCGTGCAAGCCGCGCTCGGCATGCGCGAGGCTCTCGTCGCCTTCAACCGCGAACTCGCCACCGAAGGTCGTGCGCCGCTCGGCTTCGGCGTCGGCATCAACACCGCGCGGGTCGTCGCCGGAAACATCGGCTCCCAGCGCCGCCTCAACTATTCCGTCATCGGCGACGGCGTGAATCTCGCCGCGCGTCTCCAGCCGCTCACCCGCCGCGCCGACTACGCGACCGACATCATCATCAGCGAACAAACCCGCCAGCGCCTCACGGGCCACTACCGCCTCCGCGACCTCGGCGAAGTTCCTGTAAAAGGAAAGGCCATCGCCCCGCGCATTCACGCGGTCGATGGCCTCGCCGACTAACTTCGCCGATCGTTACTTCGACAGCTCGGCGCTTCGGCGCACCAGCTGGATGAACTCAGCGCGGTGCCCCGCCGCATCGTCGCCCAGTCCGTTCTCCGCCCAGGCGAGCACTTGCTCAAACGTGGCCGAGCCCTTGTGCGGCGAGTCGCGCAACACCATTCCCCACGCCGCCACTGCAGCGGCGAACTGGAACTCGCCGTCGGCCTTGGCAAACTCCGCACCGCGGTCGACGAGCGGGAACTCCTGCTTCGCGCTCACGTCGCCTTCGGGCTGCTTGTAGCGGATCTTCACCGTGAGCAATTCGCCCGAACCCTGCTCGACTGAAACCGGCTTCGACTTCCGTTTTCCTGCCGGCGCAGGCTGATACTTGAGCGCATCGACCGGGGGACGCGCAACGCCGTCGGCGTCCACGCCCACCGGCACGATTTCGTAGAGCGCAGTCACGGTGTGACCCGCGCCGATATCGCCCGCATCCACGGCATCATTGTTGAAGTCTTCCTTCGCCAGCATCCGGTTCTCGTAACCAATCAGTCGATACGACTGGACGCGCGCCGGGTTGAACTCGACCTGAACCTTCACGTCTTTCGCGATGGTCGCGAGCGTGCCTTCGACTTGTTCGACGAAGACCTTCTCCGCTTCACGCCGTGAATCGATGTAGCCATACGAGCCGTTGCCCTTGGCCGAAAGCGACTCGAGCGTGTTGTCCTTGAGGTTGCCCATGCCGAAACCGAACACGCTCAGGAAGACGCGGCTCTTTGCCTTTTCCTCGATGAGACTGACGAGCTGACCGCGATCGGTGACGCCCACATTGAAGTCTCCATCCGTGCACAATATCACGCGATTGATGCCGCCGCCCGCCACGAAGTTGGCTTTGGCAATATCGTAGGCGAGGTGGATACCGATCGCGCCATTGGTCGAGCCGGACGCGTTCAAGTTATCGAGTGCCGCGAGGATCTCGCGCTTCTGCGACGCCTTCGTCGAGGGCAGCGCAAGTCCCGAGCTCCCTGCATACGTGACAATCGCCACGCGATCATCCGGACGCAGACGATCGACCAACAACCGCAGCGACTCCTTCACGAGTGGCAGCTTGTTCGCCGAGTTCATCGAACCCGACACATCGATGAGAAACACCAGGTTCGCAGCAGGCCGGGCGGCGGCGTTGAATTCGCGGCCCTTTAGACCGATGCGCACCAGTCGATGCGCCGGAGCCCACGGGGCGGAAGCCACCTCGAGCTTCGCTGCAAACGGAACTGCATCCTTGGCGCCAGCGGGTGCGGGAGGCGCATAACGATACGGGAAGTAGTTGATCAACTCCTCGACGCGCACCGCATCGCGCGGCGGCAGGAGCCCGCTGGTGAGGAAGCGACGGACGTTGCTGTAGCTCGCCGTATCGACATCAACCGAGAACGTCGAAAGCGGCTCGTCGGCGACGGTGCGATAACCGTTTTCGACCTGCGTGGCATAGACCTCAGCGTTGGGCGCCGGCTCGCCGAAATACCCCGGCGCGGTCAGGGCCGCGGGCCGCGACCAGGACTGACTGACCTCCCCGACCTGCTTGCTGTAGTCCCGGGAACGACGCGCGCGGGATTCGTTGGCCACCGTCGCAAGAGCCGCCCCGTCCGCGTCCTGATTGGAATAGGCAAACGCGCGCGCCGGAACAGGCGCGGCCGGCGCCGGCTGGGACGCCGCGAAAGCCATATTGCCGACGACGCCCGTGCTCTGATCACTTTCCGAAAGTGCCGCCGATCCGCGAAGAACATGAACGGGCTTGGCCTGGACATTGAGCGTCACCGACAGATCCGAGCGCTTATCCCTTTTATCATCGAAAGCTGGGGCGGCGGGTTTTTCCGCCAAGGTCTGGCCGAGCTTGAATTGCTCGAACGACATGGTCTTGTAACCGGGTTCACTCGGAGGAGCCGCGACCGCGTGATCAAGCGACATCTCGGCAACCGCCGGCGCGACCTCGGCGATGGCGACGTTCGCCGTTGGTTTTTCCGCCGAAGGAGTCGCCCGAGGTTCCTGCCGCATCCATAGCACCACGGCGAAACAAGCCGCGGCGGCGGTCGCGAGATAATGAATCGGAAACGAGATCAGCCAGCCGGGACGTTTTTTGGGCGCGGGCGCGCGGATTGCGCCGGCGGCCGTCGCATCGGCCGGCTCCTTCGCCAGCGCGGTGGAGAGATCGCCGCTGAAAGCGCACAGTTCCGCGACGGCGGCTTGAAGCGCGGCATCCGCCTTCACCGCCGCTTCGATCAGCTTGAGTTCGTCGCCCTCTAGTTCGCCAAAGGCGTAGGCGGTGATGCGAGGGTCGGCAGGGAAAATCTTTTCGTGAGAATCGTGATTCATGGTCGTGTGCTCCTCAGGGTTGCTGGGCGGCGAACTCGGCTTTCAGCCGTTGCACCGCGGTGTGGATGAGGACGCCGACATTCGAGACCGAGTGCTCGGTGATGCGGCTGATTTCTTTGTAACTAAAACCGTTCTGAAATTTCAGGCGGATGACTTCCTGTTGGTTCACCGGCAGGCAGCCTATGAGGCGCAGGAGCGCGGCGTGGGTTTCGGACGCTTCCAGCGCGCGACCCGGGCGTGGCTCGACGGCCGTGACGCGTTCGGCCTCTCCTTCGGCAAAGCGTTTCATGCGGCCCTCCTTGCGCAGCACGTCGAGCGCACGGTGACGGCAGACGGTGAATAGCCATTCGGCGAGATGGCCTTCCACCTCGGCCCGCGGCTGGGCCATGAGTTTGACGAACGTATCCTGGACAACATCGCGCGCCCGCTCGGCATCGCCGGAGAGCAGACGGGTGGCGTAACGCTGCAGCGACGCCTGATGCGCCGCGACTGCGGATGGGACAAAATCTCCTGCGTTTTCATGGGCGGCCTCCGGGTTCATGGATGGGTCTTCTCCGGGATGACGCGCCAGTGCGCAGGTTCTTAGGAAAAATCTTTAACTCGCCTCACTTCGCGTGCGCCCCCGGGTTTTTTCACGAGGCGCCACGCGATTCTCCGACGGTTACTTTTTCACCACGCGCGTGTCGCAGAAATAGTCGTGCAAGCCGCGCTTTTGATCATCGAACGCAACGATCAGGTAACCAATGCCGAGGGTGAAAACGACCATCACTTTGGCCAGGCTGCGCGCGATGATCCGGCTCGCGCCGAGCGCCTCGCCATTGCCGCGCACGAGACGCATACCGAAGAGCAACTTGCCCGGAGTGGCCGAGAGTTTTGACAGGAAAAGCAGGTCGTAAACCAAGCTCCACACCACGCCGACGAGCAGGATAAGACCGGTAAACTTAAGCACGAGAATCGCCTCCTCGGGTTTCGGTTGATAGTTGAAACCGCCTCCCGCCGCCTGGATCGATTCGGTGATTTTCAACATCTCGGGGAAGAACTTGAGACCCACGATATTCGCGAGGATCTGCCACACGAAAAACCACAGCGAGAAATCCACAAATGCCGCGCCGGTGCGGCGCCAGAAACCGGCGTAAACCAGAACGGGCGGCTTCTCGGGAGCTTCATCGAGATGCAGCGAGGGCGTGCGTCGCACCGCAGGCGCCGGCTCAAACGCAGGCTCGGCGGCTCCGACGACGCGGTCCGGCAGTGGCGGCGGAGGCGGTCCGCCGCCAATCAATGCCGGCGACTTGGCGCGAATGTCGTTCAAGGTCTGCCACTCGTTCATGCCTTGTTTCCACAGCAGCGTTTCAGAGGTGATGGTGCCGGCCTGAACCAGGCGCTCCAATTCCGTGTGGGTGACCGGACCGAGCCGCTGTCCGTCGTTCGCATAATACCATTGCATGTGAAGGTGGAAGCCTCGCCCGCCGCCACTGGCAACGAAATACCTAGCGTCCGCCGAAATCAAAAACCCCATGCCCTCGACCGTAGTTTTACCTCACCCGCGCGCTTGCGCACTCCTTCCGGCGCCGATTGCCTGACGGGCGCCATGTCGCTCCGTATTTTCGTCGTGTTAGCGTTCGCAGTATCGTGCCTCACCGGCTGCCTTAAAAAAGAAACCCCCGTCGAGGCAGCGCGCACGTCCAAGACGTTGCTCATCGGCAACGGTGCCGAACCTTCCGACCTCGATCCGCACATCGCCGTCTCCTACACGGACTACAACATCCTCGTGTCCCTGTTCGAAGGATTGACCGTCATCGACGAAGCCACCTCCAAACCCCTTCCCGGGGCCGCTGCGCGCTGGGATATTTCCGCTGATGGCCTCACCTACACCTTTCACCTGCGCCCCGACGGCGTATGGTCCAACGGCGATCCGGTCACCGCGCAGGATTTCGTGTTCTCCATCGAACGCATTCTCTCGCCCAAGCTCGGCTCCGAATACGCTTACATGCTGAACGTGCTCGCCGGCGCGGCCGACTACACCGCCGGCAAGCTGACTGATTTCACCCAAGTCGGCGCCAAGGCGCTCGATGCCCGCACGCTTCAACTCACGCTCGCCCGCCCGACGCCTTACCTGCTCTCGCTCACCGCGCACCAGGCATGGTTTCCGGTTCACCCCGCGTCCGTCCAAGAAGCAGGTGCGCCTCATGCGCGCGGCACTGGCTGGACTCGTCCCGGCAAACTCATCGGCAACGGCCCGTTCACCCTCGCCGAATGGAAACCGGACCAACACATCCTCGTTAAGAAAAACCCTCGCCATCACGACGCCGCGCAAAACCAGATCGAGGCTGTTAAGTTTTTCCCGATCGCCGACCCCGGCGTGGACGAACGCGGCTTCCGCGCCGGCCAGACGCACCTGACCTACGATGTGTTGCCCGACCGCATCGACGCCTGGCGTCGCGAAGATCCGACGAAGCTCCGCGTCGATCCTTTCCTCGAGACGTTCTACGTGCGCTTCAACACCACGCGTGCGCCCTTCAACGATCTGCGCGTGCGTCGCGCCCTCGCTCTTGCCATTGACCGTGAAGCCATCGCCGGTCCCGTCATGCGCGGCAGCCGCATGCCCGCTTACTCGGTCGTTCCGCCCGACACGGCTGGCTACACCTCGACCGCCGCGATGCGCACCGATGTCGAGGCCGCCCGCCGCCTGCTTGCCGAAGCCGGTTTCCCCGGAGGCAAAGGGTTTCCGAAGTTCGAAATCAAAATGGATTCCAGTTCCATCAACACGAAGGTCTTCGAGGCCATCCAGCAGATGTGGCGCCGCGATCTCGGCATCGAGTGCACACTGGCGACGATGGATTTCCGTGTTTACCTCACCACCATGCAGGCGCTCGACTTTGACCTGCTCCGCTCGCGCTGGGTTGGCGATTTCAACGACCCCGCCACGTTCACCGATCTCTTCACATCCGACAGCGGCAACAACAACACCGGCTGGAAAAACCCCGCCTACGACCGCCTCATCGCCGAAGCCGCCCGCCAGCTCGACACCGGGAAACGCTTCACCCTGCTGCGCGAAGCCGAAGCCCTTATCGTCGCCGAGGCACCAGTCGCGCCAATCTTCTACGGCACTCGCACTTACCTGATCCATCCCGACGTCAAAGGCTGGGTGCCTGCGTTGCTGGGCGTGCACCGCTATCAGACAGTGCGGATCGAACCTTAACCGCCCAACGCCAACGGCCTGCGGCATGAATTTCTTTCACCAGCTGGCATGCAATCTGCGACTGTCCTTGTGCTGCGCCGACCGGCTGCGTAAATCCTTCTTCATGCGTCTCCCCGCTCTCTTGATCGCCCTCGTTCTTGGCTCGACCGCTGTGCATGCAGCCGGCGTTGAAGTCGTTCGCCTGCTTCCCGAATACATGCCGGAGGCCTCGTTCGTGCGCGTGTCGGAGTATTTCAACGGCAAGGAAAACACTCGCGGCGCCACCATTGTTCGCACCAAGCCTGAGTCGCGCGCCGGTTTCTATTTCAACCTCCGCACCAAGACCGAGACCGCCATCGAGCTCGCCTGGATCGAACTGCAAATCATCACGCCGGCTTCTACGGCCGTCCGCACCGAAAGCTTTGCCATTTCACTTCCTCGCGGCAGCCACCTTACCCGCTTCGGACTTACCGGCACCGACTGGCCCGGCCCCAAAGCGCGTCCCGTAGCCTGGAAACTTCGCGTGCTCGGCGCAGACGGCGCGGAACTTGCAACCCAGCAAAGCTACCTTTGGACCAAACCCGACGCTCCCGCCCCGATCCCGAAGGCGGAGTAACCGCCCCTTTTTCTCACTTCCATGGCCGACCTCTTCGCGAACTACGAACACGGTAAATTTTATGACGAGATGTTTGCCGCCCCCGGCAAACCTCGTCCCCATTATCGGAGGTTGTTCGAGCGGTTCGGTTTGATGGAGAACATGGGGGAGTTGATGGACCGCCAGCGCACCGCCGACCAGACGTTCATCGACCGCGGCGTCACCTTCACCGTCTACTCCGACAACGCCGGCACGGAGAAGATTTTCCCGTTTGACCTGCTGCCCCGCATCATCCCTGCGCACGAATGGGCTCACCTCGAACGCGGCCTCACCCAGCGCATGCAGGCGCTCAACGCCTTCCTCGCCGACATCTACGGCGACCAGCGCATCATCAAGGAAGGCATCATCCCGCGCGAGATGGTGGAAACCGCCAAGAACTTCCGCCCCGAACTCGTCGGCGTAAAAATCGCCAAGGATCTCTACGTCCACATCAACGGCTCCGACATGATCCGCGACGAAGCGGGTCTGTATTCGATTCTTGAAGACAACTTGCGCACGCCCTCCGGCGTCAGCTACGTGCTCGAGAACCGCCAGGTCATGAAGCGCGTGTTCCCCGTGATGCTTCGCGACTACCGCGTGCGTCCGGTCGAGAACTACACCAACGACCTCCTCAATCTCTTGATGCACCTCGCCCCGGCTCACGTTCCCGAGCCGACCGTCGTGCTACTCACCCCCGGCGTTTTCAATTCCGCCTACTTCGAGCACAGCTTCCTCGCTCGCCAGATGGGCATCGAGATCGTCGAAGGCTCCGACCTCGTCGTCGAAAACGACAAGGTCTACATGCGCCGCACCGACGGCCTCGCGCCGGTCCACGTCATCTACCGCCGCATCGACGACGATTTCCTCGACCCCACGGTTTTCCGCAAGGACTCGCTCCTCGGCGTGCCCGGGCTTTTCGAAGCCTATCGCAAAGGCAACGTCGCGCTCTGCAATCCCATCGGCTCCGGCGTGGCCGACGACAAGGCCGTCTATTATTACGTGCCGCAGATGATCAAGTTCTATCTCGGTGAGGATCCCATCCTCCCGAACATCGAGACTTACCTCTCGGGTAACGAAAAAGAACTCTCCTACATCCTCGCCAACCTGCCCAAGCTCGTCGTCAAAAGCGTCAACGAAGCCGGCGGCTACGGCATGCTGGTCGGCCCGCACAGCACGCAGACGCAGATCGAGGAGTTCCGCGCCAAGATCATCGCCAACCCGCGCAACTTTATCGCCCAGCCCACCATCGGCCTCTCGCGTTGCCCGAGCGTGCTCGAGGGCGGCGTCATCGAGGGCCGCCACATCGACTTCCGGCCTTACATTCTCAACGGCGAGACCATCAAGATCATGCCAGGCGGCCTCACCCGCGTTGCGCTCCGCAAGGGCAGCCTCGTGGTCAACTCCTCGCAAGGCGGCGGCTCGAAAGACACGTGGGTCCTCAACGACGACGTCACGAACCCGCCCATTCCGGTGCCTGAAAAAATCATCGTTTAATCCCCATGCTCTCCCGCGTCGCTAATCTCGTTTATTGGATGGCCCGCCAGCTCGAGCGCGCCGAAAACACCGCCCGCACCGTCGACGTCAACGCGCAGCTCGTGCTCGACCTCCAGTCGCGCCAGGCCGCCGACGACCCGAAATCCTGGGAGCCGCTCGTCTACGTGACCGGCGATCAGGAAAAATTCTTCGAACTCTACGGCAAGGTCGCCAGCGAGCGCGCCGTCATCGAGTTCATGCTCTTCGACCGTCGCAACCCGAGCTCGATCGTCTCGTGCATCTTCGCCGCCCGCGAAAACGCCCGCTGCATCCGCGACCAGCTTTCGAGCGACGTTTGGGAAACCCTGAATACGTTTTATCTGAAGCTCAAAGGCGACGATTACGCCCGCTACGCCCAGCTCGGCGCCAGCGAGTATCTCAACCGTATCAAGACGCAGATCCAGCTCTTCTACGGTGTCGCCGATTCGATGATTCCGCGCACCGATCTCTGGTGGTTCTTCGAGCTCGGCCGCTACCTCGAACGTGCCGACAACACGTCGCGCATCCTCGACGTGAAATACTACATGCTCCTCCCTGATTTGCACGCCGTCGGCTCCGCGCTCGACATGGTGCAATGGGCTTCGGTGCTGCGTTCCTGCTCCGCCTTCGAGGCGTTCCGCCGTTCCCGCCGCGGACAACTGAACTTGGAACGTGTAGTGGATTACCTGCTACGCGACGACGTTTTCCCGCGCAGCATTTTGTATTCGATCGCCGAGGCCGAACAGTCGCTCGGCCAGATCACCGCGTCCGCCGATGTTGACGAACTGACACCCGCCCGCCTCATCCGCGAGCTGCGTGCCGAGCTGGAGATGATCGACGTGCCCGCCGTCATCGCCGAAGGCCTTCACGAGTTCCTCGACGATATTCAGACGAAGCTCTCCGACATTCACGCGGCGATTCAGGCCACCTTCGTCGAATACGACACGGCCAGCGCCAAAGTGCTGGCCTGAGTCCGTCCGTTGGCTAAGTTCAGGATCGCATCGGTCCTGAACTTCAACCGTCCGTAATTTCTACCCCATGAAGCTGCTCCCTGCCCGTTCACTGCGTTTGTCGGCCTTGCTGGCCGCGATCACCCTCGCGATCTCATCGGTCGCTTCCGCCGCCGCCACTTACACCGTCGATCTCACCTCGCCGTGGAAAATCGGCCAAGGCTACAGCGCGGTGGTCACGTCCTCACAGTCGTCCGCGACCACCGTGTCGGTGGGCGGGAAAAAAGTGCAGGAGCAAGTCCAACGTCGCGCCGCGAGTTTCGAAGCTGACGCTAAAGTGCTGGAGGTTTACCCGCACGGCGGCCTGCGCAAAGCCTCCTTTAAAATCCGCTCCCTCCGCGCCTCGAAAGACGGCGCACCCGAGACCGAATTCCTCCCCGCCGGCACCGAGGTGGTCGCCGAAAGCACAGGCGTGACCGAAAAGGAATTCACCGTGAATGGGAAGAAGGCCACCGATGAACAAAAGGCCGTCCTCGGTATGATCATCACCACCGATGGCTCGCGCCACAACGACCAGATTCTCTTCGGCCCCAAGAACCCGGTCGCGATCGGCGACCAGTGGTCTCTTAATGGCGACCAACTCAAAGAAACCATCGGCAAGGAGTTTGGCACCATTGCCGTTTCGCAAGGCACCATGCGCCTCGACGCCATCGAAGGCTCCGGCGACTCCCAGATCGCCGTCGTCTCCGGCAAGGTGAACTTCAAAGGCATCCAGCCCGAACTCCCTCCTGGCGTGAAGCCCACCGCCGGTCAATTTCAAGCCGTGCTCGACGGTCGTATTCCGGCCACGCGCACCGCATCGAAGCGCGTTGAAAACCTCACTGCCACCGCTGATCTGGGCGGCGAAGCCGATGGTCCGAACGGCGCCAAGATGACGTTCGCCGTCAAAGTTGAAGCGAAGCACTCCAGCGTGCTCACGTTTCCCTGAAGCCCGTGGCGCTGGCCTCCAAGAAACCGGCCGGCGTGCCCGAGTGGACGGCGTTCGCACCCGTTGCGGGCGCGCCTCGCCTGACCGCAACCGTGCTCGCCGAACTGGTCGACGGGGGCCAGGCGTTCCGCTGGCGTCAGGACGCTGACGGAACGTGGCTGGGAATTTGGGCCGACAACATTGCACGGTTGCAGCTCAGCCCGCTTGGCCAGCTCGAATGGTCTGCGCCGGCCACGCTCGCAGCCCGCGTGCGCACTGCGCTGCCCGTGTATTTGTTTGGGCACGACACCGCCGCGGCGACCGACGCGCTTCCATGGCGAAGCGACGCACACCTGGCTCGCTCCCTCGCGGCGTTCACCGGCCTGACCATTCTGCGACAACCGTTCGGCGAAACCCTCCTCGGGTTCTTGTGCAGTGCGACGAAGCAGATTGTGCAGATCAAGCAGATGGTGGCGCTCCTCGCCGAACGCCACGGCGCGCCGCTCGCCGCCGGCCTGCATCGACTGCCCACGTGGACCGAACTCGCCGCCGCCTCCGAGATCGAGTTACGCGCCTGCCTGCTCGGCTTCCGCGCGCGCTACATTCACCAGACCGCGCAGTTTCTTTTGGCCAACCCGGGCTGGCTCGATGAAACCGAACAGCTGCCCTACCCTGAGGCGAAAGAGCGGCTGATGTCTCTACCCGGCGTGGGCGCCAAAGTCGCCGACTGCGTGCTGCTCTTCGGCGCGGGAAAACTGGAGGCTTTTCCGGTCGACACGTGGATTATCAAAGCGATGGCCCGCCGCTATTCGCTGGAAGACTGGACGCCCGAGCAAGTCGCTCATTTTGGCCGCATGCATTTCGGCGTTCATGCCGGCTTGGCCCAGCAGTTTTTGTTCGCTTACGAGCGAGCGTTTGGCCGCAGCTAAAATCTCAGGCGGTCTTCTCGGCTCGCTTAAAAACCAGCCTCCACGGGAAAAAGTAGACCGCATACACCACGGCGTAGATGGCGAAGTTCTCGAGTTTGAGAAAGTGGGCGCCGGCGAAAAAGAAGATCAGCAGATGAAGCCGCACCACGTTTTTATAGGGTGCAAACATCAACGCACCGGCCTCGGTCGGCGGCACACTTTCAGGATCACGTTTTGAGTAACCGATCCGTGTTTCCTTTGGACATGTGAACGCGGCACGCTCGGCGAGAAACGCCATCGGTAGGAAAATCCAATACCGGCGCACCACCTCCAAATAAGTATTCACGCCGAGAAAATCACCGGTGTGAGATTCAGGCAGGACCGGGAAAAACAAATTCAGGAACACCGAATGCCCCAAGTGAAACCCGCCGAAATGCACGGTGAAGAAACCGAGCATAAACAATCCGCCCACGATCGCCACGGCGGCGGGCGCACCATTTTTCGCAGGTGGATTCAGCGGCGTTGAACGTTTGTGCCAGACCCCGCGACCCAGCAACGACTGCGGTCCGAAGATTCCCCAGAGAATCATGCAGTAGCCAACCACGAGGCTCGAGAGCCATAGGCTCCACACCAAGTCCCCCGTGTTCCAGCCCGCCCACCTCGCCACCAACAACCCCATCACAAAAGCCAGCGCATCCGGCCAGGCCGAGGCCCAGCGATTTCCGGAAGCGTTGGCCGTGGCGACCACAGGTTATTTCGCCGATCGCTGGATCAACTCGATCTCATAGCCCTCAGGCGCGTCGATGAACGCGATCAACGATCCGCTGCCGGTTGTCGTGGGGCCGTCGCTCAACTCATACCCCTTTGCTTTGAGCTCGGCTGCGAACGCCGTGAGATCGTCCACCGCAAACGCGAGATGAGTCAGATCCGATTGCACCTGCACCGACGCCGCGCCGGCGGGCATTTGGCAGAGTTCGATCTCCTCTTCGCTGTTCGGCACTGCCAGGAAAACGAGCTGTGCACCGCGCGGAGACGTGTGGCGGCGGGAAACGCTTAGACCAAGCGCGTCTTGGTAAAACTTAACCGAGCGTTCGACATCATTTACCCGATAGCGGGTGTGCAGGAATTTTTTAACGGCCATGCCGCCGAGCCAAACGCCACCGGGCCTCGCTCGCAAGCAGCGAGCCCGGAGGAAACGTTACTTCTTTTCCTCTTCACGCGCCGACATCTCTTGAAGGCGTTTGGTGGTGAGCAGCTGGAATTTACCGCCATTACGGCCGGTGAACTTCGTCAGATCGGCCATGGTGGCCTCGGGCTTTTCATTGGGGCCCACGAACAGGAAGTAGTTGATCGCAACGCGGTCCTTGACCAGCGACCGCTGGAGTTTGGAAACGTGCAGGATCAGCTCATCAAAACCAGCCGACTCGTGATCGCTGTAGCCGACCCACCAAATGAGCTGCCCCTGTTTGTCGGTCCAACCGGTCTTGTCCAACGTGATGGAGTGGCCCGCACGCTTGAGCGCAGCCTGGAAGTCGCCATCAAAAATACGGCGCGTGTCGGTGATGATGAAGGGCGACTTACCCGCCGCACGGAGCTTGGTGTTAATCTCGTTGAGCTCGGCGCGGGCCTTGCTCAACGCACGGTTACGAGCGGCCGCGACCGCTTCCAGATCGATGCCGTCACGTTTATAATCAGCGACCTGCTTCTCGTAATTACGCTTACGGCGGGCCAACTCCGTTTCGGAAACGTCGCGGCGCACATCACCACGAGCACCCGAGATGATGAAAATCGTGTCCGGCTCCATCTCGAGCGAGAAGTGCAGCGCACGAGACCAGGTCGGGGTGCTGAGGAGCGGATCCAAGCCTGCGTTAGGAATGGGTTTTTTCTCCCAGCGCACACGACGGCCCGAAGCAGAGGCGACACCGATGCGATCAGGCGTGGAATTGACGGGCGTCATCCACTTGAAGAAGTCGTCTTTATTGCCGACGGTCGCGGGCAACAGCGTGGGGCTAAAAGCCGCCACCGAGTTCTCGTTCCAACTTCCGCTCTCATAGAGCACCACGCTGAATTCCGCGCTCGGGGGCAGGCGGCTGATCAACTTCATGATCTCCTCACGAATGATTTTAAAGGCTTCGAAGCCGCCCTTGCGGATGTCGAGTAAGTCACGGCCGACATCGACGATGAAAACGACCTTGGAGACGCGTTGGCTAGTCGTGCCCAAGAAACTCATGGTCATGAAGCCGCGGCCCAGGCCGTTGCCCGCGCCGATGCCGGTGTTGTAACCGGTGCCCGTGCCTACAGCGCCCATACCGGCGCCAAAGCCCATGCCGGCCAGCGAACTGGCGCCGACCGAAGGCAAGTCCGGCATGGCCGGCATTTGGAGAGAATCCGAAGCGGTCGAAAAGATACGCGAAGCCGAAACGGGCGACGAGCTGGCCGAACCGCCGCCTTTACGCGCGACTTGCAGGCGATGCTCCACCTGCTTTTGCGCCACGGATTCGGTGGGCGCGGACGCCTCCATGATCTTTTTCTTTCCGATGATCTGCTCGCTCACGACAAAGTAGCCGGCGATCGCGATCAGCACGACGTGCACGATCACGGTGACGAGCAACGGCACACTGGCCGTGATGCGCTTGTAGATATTGGGGCGGGGCGCGCTCATGGTGGGTTATTCGTCCGAATCGGAGGTAAAGGTGACGTTGGTGATGCCCGCCACCGCCAGGGAATTCAGCACATCGATCGTGCGGTAATACGGGGACTCCGGGTGGCTGATGAGCGTCACGACCAGCTTGCTCTTGGCGGCATCGCTCGAGCTCTTCAGGCGCAGCAATGTGCCGGTCAACTGAGGCAGCTCACGGCTTTGCGCCGAATCATACGACTCGTCGTTCAGGGAAACTTCACCGTCTTCGCTGACGGACAGAATCTGCTCGTCGACAAACTCGGTGGTCGTCGACGACACGGAGATACCCGGGAGTTTGGTCTGCAAAATCTGCTCAATGCGAATCTGCGCGGCCAGGGCCATGAAGAACACAAGGATCACGAACACCACGTCGATCATGGGCGCGATCTGGAAGCCCACGTCGGGGTTCGCCTGCTGGATGGGCATTTTCATGTTCGGGAAATCAGCGGCTTAAAGTAGCAAACGTGACGTCGGAGATGCCTGCTTTCGCACCGGCATCCACCACTGCGGAAACGTAGCGCACGGGCGTGAGCGCATCGCTGCGCACGAGGATGCGGGCTTTCGGATCGGCTTTCTTGCGGGCGATCAAGGTCGCGACCACATCGTCGAGATTGACGGCATGTTCCTCAAACGTAGTCACGGCGGACTGCGTGTCGGGCTTCCATGCGACGTTGAAGACGAGCTCCCCTTCGGAGTCCTCCTTCTTGTTCGCATCGGGCGCGACCGGCAGTTCGATGGACGGGTCGTAACGGGAGACCGCAGTCGTCGCGATGCTCATGAAGAAAATGAGCAGCACGAGGAGAACGTCGATCATCGGGGCGATTTGGAATTCGGGCTCGCCTTCAGCGCCACCACCACCACCTGCCATGAGTTTAAGGGGTTAAAAGATTTGGGGAATGGTGCGACCGACCGAAGTCGATCGCACCGTGAGGAAATCAGGCCTGCTCTTGAGCGGCGCTGCGATTCACAAAGGTCGGGCTGCCTTCGACCCAATTCGGGGTGGCGGCAAAGCTTTCGCCGCCTTCAAACTCGATCTGGGCGATGTAGTCGTAGGGGAACTTACGGAAAAGATCGTTGGCGGTATCAGACAGGGCGTGGATGGAGTGACCCACGCGGTTAC
>JBEVND010000490.1:0-6009 GCA_040508285.1 Rariglobus sp.
AATGGTGGCGCTTGGCCATGCGCCAATACAACGTCCTTACCGCTGCGCCGATTACGGCGCTCTATCGATAAACTGCTATGACGCTCGGTTGACGGAGGTGGACCGAGCGTCGATGGAATGGGCAACGACCGCATACTCGATCTGCTGTCCTTTCCATAAGGCGTTTCACCGGACGGTGCCGTGCGAGCCGCCGGCGTCGGCGATGAAGATCGGCCATTTTCAAGCTTGGTTAGGGCGAGGGATGACCCGACTCATCTCTCTTCCCGTTACCGCGCAAGCGAGGCCTTGCGGAATTCCCCTGATGGTTCACCAATTTAACGCCAGCGACCAGGCGGTTTCGGCTTTGGGGCGCCGTCAGGATCCCATCAATTTTTGCAACTCGGCTTTGGCTCGAGAAAAAGCTTCCGCCAAATCGGCGACTTGCTGATCCACTCCGTCCAAGCCCTGATGGCGGGCTTGATGTTCTAATCGTTCAGCCACGGCACGTAGTTCACTGGCGCCGACGTTGCTGGAGCTGCCTTTGACGCTGTGAGCGGCTCGAACAAACCCGGCTGCATCTCCCGACGCCTTGGATGAATGTAACTCGGCGATGCGGACCGGAGTGTCGTCGATGAAAATCGTCAGAATTTCCTTCAGGAATGCGTCGTCGTCGTCGGGGCTCAGGGCACGCAGATTAGCAATTGCCTCAAGATCGACTATGGGGAGGGGCGGCATGGCAAAAACCGTGGAAGCAGGGCGTTAGCTCGTAAATCGCAATGATTCTATGACGGGAATCGTTTTGGTGTTTTACAGCAAATTAACGAATCAGGTGGCCCACTCGAACGAGGTGTTGGCCTCGATCTCATCGATGGTGGTCAGGCCCAAGAGCACCTTCTTGAGCCCGTCGTAGCGCAGAGGCTTAAAGCCGACTTTAGACGCAGCCCGTGTGATTTCCTGCACACTGGCCCGATTGGTGATCAAGGTGCGGATTTCTTCCGTAATCAGAACGAGTTCGTGGAAGGCAACGCGGCCTTTGTATCCCGTATTTCGGCAAGAGCCGCAGCCACGACCGCGGAAGAAGGGCACATCGGTCAGGCCTTCGTCCTTGAAGTATTTTTGCAGCACTTCCTTCGACGGGTAATAAGGCTCTTTGCAGTTCTCGCAGATGCGAGCGGCCAAGCGTTGTGCAAGAACTCCGATAATGGACGGGGCCACCATGTAGGGCTCCACGCCGATTTCAATCAGGCGCACGATTGCTTGGGCCGCCGTATTGGTGTGCAGCGTCGCAAAAACGATATGTCCCGTGAGGGCTGCCTCGGACGCGATCTTGGCGGTTTCCAAGTCGCGGATTTCACCCACCAGAATCACGTCGGGGTCTTGGCGAAGCAGGGCGCGCAACACGGTCGAAAACTTCAAGTCGATGTGACTGTTGACTTGGGTCTGGGTAACGCCAGCGAGCTGGATTTCGATCGGATCTTCGATTGTCGAGATGTTGGTGTCGGGCTTGTTGATCTCGTGCAGCGCGGAGTAGAGCGTGGTGGTTTTACCCGAGCCGGTGGGGCCCGTGACAAAAATGATTCCGTTTGGATTTTGAATCAGGCGTCGGAAGGGTGCCAGGATCGTCTGCGACATCATCATCTTCTCCAGCGTGATCATCGATTTCTTGCCGGTCATCGCGAGGATGCGGATGACCGCCTTCTCGCCATACTGTGCTGGAATCGTGGATACGCGGAAGTTGGCGTTGGAGGTGCCAACTGGCATCGAAAAGCGGCCGTCTTGGGGAAAGCGCGATTCGGAGATGTTCAGATTGCTGAGAATCTTGATGCGCGAGAGGAAGGAGCGGTGGAGCTTGCGTGAAAACGAAAGCACTTCGCGCAGCAGACCATCGATACGGAAACGAACGCGTGACTGGCCTTCCTGCGGTTCGATGTGGATGTCGGTGGCGCGCTCGCGGATGGCGTAGTAAATGATGTCGTCGAGGATTTTCACCATCGACTCCGAGTCGGCGAGATCAGGGTTGTCGAAGATGCTCGAGCCACCGAGTTCGTTGAGCGTGTCCTCGAGCTTCTTCTCGTTGGAATAATGGATGAGAATCGCGTCTGCGATATCCTTGGGGTAGGAAAACACCGGGCTGACCGGCATCTGAACGATCTGGCCGACGCGTTTGACGATGTCGGAGTCGCCGGGAGACGAGAATGACGCGGTGAGCACGCCGTCGATCACGTAGAGGCCGAGCACGCCGACCTTCTTGGCGATCTCAACCGGAACGGTCGCGATGGCTTCTTCGGTGATCAGCGATGCAAAGGGGTCCACATACGCCACACCGAGCGTGTCGGCGTAAAGGCGACAGCCGAGGTCTTTGTCGATCAGCTTGCTTTCGACCAAAGCCTCAAGGAGTGGCAACCCATCGCCATGTTGCTCGATGTAACCAGCCAGTTCGCTCTCGAAATCAAAGTGCGGGAGCTGGCGAATCTGTGCGGCCAGCGATTGTTTAAGCGGAGGGTTTGGCACGGCGTTTCTTTCGATTTTGGAACAGTTTTCCGATTTCGACCTGGTGAAGTTTTTCTTGGGCGAATGCGCCCGTGGTGCGCTCGAGCTGAAGTTCAGCGAGCAGATCGGGAAGAGAGTAACGCACCTCGTTAATCACGGGCTTGGAGGGGCTGGCCGAGGAGGACGCGGGCTCTGATGAGTTTTTAGACATGGGGCAAAGGCAACATGGGAAGGTGAGGGGTTAAGACTCCGCTTCTTCGGACAGAAGCTCGTTCAGCAGCGCGATGAGTTCATCGCGGGGCGTGTCTTTGCGTAGATAGTGGAGCGCACCGCTCTCGGCGGCTTCTTCGATCGTCTGGCGGGTGGCAAGCGAGGTGAGCATGATCACGGTCGCCTCAGGATCGAAGGCGCGGATTTGCTTGATCGTCTCCAAGCCGTCTTGCACCGGCATGTTGACGTCGAGAAGCACGAGGTCAGGGCGCTCACGCTCATAGGCGGCGAAACCTTCGACACCGTTGGTCGCTTCGATGATCGATGTCGCGCCGATCGAGCGCAGAATCAGGCTGATATATTTACGAACGTGGGGTTCGTCATCTACAATGAGGGCTTTGCCGGTGAAAGTCATGAGAGGGAGGAGGGGAGAGTGACGCGGAATTCGCAGCCTCCGGCAGGGAGGTTTTCTGCAATGATTGAACCTTGGTGAGCATCGATAATCTTACGACAAATGGCGAGTCCGAGTCCGGTGGATTTTTCGCCGCCCGTAGGCCGCGCGGAGAGGCGACCGAAATCCTTGAACAACTTGTCGCGTTCGTTCTCGGGGATGCCGGGGCCTTGGTCGTGGACGCTGAAAGTTTGCGAGCCGTCCGCCGCGACCGCGAGGCTGACCTTGATGGTCGATCCGGGCGGCGAATACTTCACGGCGTTGCTCAAAAGATTATCGATCACCTGACGAATCTTGGCCGCATCCATCACGCGCTTGGGCGTATCCACTTTTTCACTAAACACGATCTGCGTGCGCTTCCGGACGGATTCAAGGCCGTTGAGGGTGACGGATTTTTCAATCAGTTCGGCGAGGGATGCCGGAGCCAGTTCCAGTTTGAGTTCGCCCGATTCGATGGTCGCGACGTCAAGCAGGTCGTTGACTAGTGTCACCATGCCTTGGCTGGCTTGGTGAATAAGGTTGAGCAACTCGAGCTGATCGTCCGTGAGGGGGCCGACGGTGCCATCGCGCAAGAACTCGGCCAGGCCGCGAATGGACGCGAGCGGGTTGCGCAAATCGTGCGCGGCCATGCCGAGAAATTTGTTTTTCGCGGCGTTAGCGCGGCTCAGTTGATCAACAAGGACCTGCTGCTTTTCCTGCAGGAGGCGAATCTCCAAGTGCGTGCGTATGCGGGCAACCACTTCCTTTTGGCGAAAGGGCTTAACGATATAGTCGACGCCGCCTGCGCTAAATCCCTCCACGACGTCTTCGGATTCCTGTTTCGCGGTGATGAACACCACGGGTGCGGTTTTGGATCCATGGCGACGACGCAGTTCGCGGCAGGCTTCAAAGCCGTTCATTCCTGGCAGAATCACGTCGAGCAAAACCAAGTCTGGCTGGAACCCCGCATATGCCTCCAACGCGCTTTCCGCCGAACTCATTTCGAGCAGCACGTAACCCTCCGTCTGCAACATACTGCGCAGGATGCGTAAATTCAGGCGATCGTCGTCAACGAGCAGGATTTTGCATCCTTTGAGCTCCACGGGATCGATTTCTACGAGAGGAAGCGCCATATTTATCGTGATGAAAGGTGCGACACTTGGTCGCAGCAAGCTTGCATCGATAGTGTTTTGGCTGACCCCAAGGTTCCGACATATCAAGCCATGCGCATACGTTGATATAGGACTTGCTCGCGGCGTGGCGCACTGTTTCAGTCGCCGCTCTTATCTTATGGCCAACTCATTCGTGTTTTCCTCCGAGTCCGTGGGCGAGGGGCATCCTGACAAGGTTGCCGACCTCATTTCCGACAGCATCCTCGATGCCTGTCTTGCGATCGACAAAACCTCCCGCGTCGCGTGCGAGACTTTTGTGAAATCCAATGTCGTGGTCGTCGGTGGCGAGATCACCATTCCCAAGCTTCAGGACAAGAAGACCGGCAAAACCAAGCCGATCGACGAGGCGTTTAACGTCGAGAAGGTCATTCGTGATGCCATCCGTCACATCGGCTATACCAACGACGACGACGTTTTCCACGCCGACACTGTATTCATTAACAACTACCTGACCGCCCAGTCAGCCGACATTGCCCAAGGCGTTGACGCCAAAAAGGCCGCTGGCAAAAAGACCGCCGAGCAAGGTGCCGGTGACCAAGGTCTCATGTTCGGCTTCGCCGCAGATGAGACCGAGGAGTTGATGCCCGCTCCTATCATTTACGCCCACCGTCTCGGCCGCGAGCTGACCCGCATCCGCAAGAGCGGCAAAGTCAAGTGGCTCCGTCCCGACGCGAAGTCCCAAGTCTCCGTTCGTTACGTCGACGGCGTCGCCACCGAGATCGTCAACGTGGTGATCTCCACCCAGCACACCGCTGATGTCGCTCACTCCGAGATCGAGGCGTTCCTCATCAAGAACGTCATCAAGAAGGTTCTTCCCGCGAAGCTCCTCAACGCCAAGACCGAGTTCCTCATCAACCCGACCGGCAAGTTCGTTATCGGTGGACCTCAGGGCGACTCCGGCCTCACCGGCCGGAAGATCATCGTCGATTCCTACGGCGGCTGGGGTCGCCACGGCGGCGGCGCTTTCTCGGGCAAAGATCCGTCCAAGGTCGACCGCTCGGCTGCCTACATGGGCCGCTGGGTTGCAAAGAACATCGTCGCTGCGGGCTTTGCCAAACAGGTCGAGGTTCAGTTCGCCTACGCGATCGGCCATCCGAATCCCGTGAGCGTTTATGTGAACACATTCGGCACCGGCACCGTTTCCGACGAGCGCATCACCGACGCCATCCAGAAGGTCTTCAGCTTCAAGCCGGCCGACATCGTCAAGCAGCTCAACCTGCTCCAGCCGATCTATCGCCAGACGACCAACTACGGACACTTCGGCAAGACCGGCCTTCCTTGGGAAGAGACCAACAAGGTCGCCGCCCTCAAGGCTGCGCTCAAGTAATCGCCCCGCGATTATTTGTATCCGTTAATTCACGACAGTCACCACCACCTTACATGTCATCCGTTTCACTTCTTAAAACCGTTCCCAAGGGCCAGGACTTCATTGTGCGCGACATCGGTCTCGCCGAGTGGGGACGCAAGGAACTCAACGTCGCCGAGCACGAAATGCCCGGTCTCGTTTCCCTTCGCAAAAAGTTCGGCAAGCAAAAGCCCCTGAAGGGCGTTCGCGTCACCGGTTCGTTGCACATGACGATCCAGACCGCCGTTCTCATCGAGACGCTGGTCGCTCTCGGCGCCGACGTGCGCTGGGCCTCCTGTAACATCTTCTCGACCCAGGACCACGCTGCCGCCGCGATCGCGAAGGCTGGCGTTCCGGTGTTCGCCTGGAAGGGCGAGACGCTT
>JBEVND010000065.1:0-10376 GCA_040508285.1 Rariglobus sp.
CCACCTCAATAAAGTCGAGCCGATGGATCGTGCCGTGCGTGAACTCAACGCCACCGCTTGGCTCGCCGGACTTCGTCGTTCGCAGGCCAGCACGCGTGGCAAATTGCCCGTCGTGCAGCATCAGAACAAAATCACCAAGGTTCACCCGATCATCGATTGGGATAATCGCACGATTCACCGGTATCTCACGGAAAACGGGCTCAATTATCACCCCTTGTGGGAAGAGGGCTACGTGTCCGTCGGCGACTGGCACAGCACCTCCAAGCTCGAGATCGGCATGACCGAGGAGCAGACGCGTTTCGGCGGGCTCAAGCGCGAATGCGGCCTGCACGAGAGTAGCGGCCGCGGGGATTTCCAGATTTGAGCACGTTCGAAAGAACGGGCGAGCGGTCGAGCCGTTTGGCGCGTAGGCATGTCGGCCCGTCGGCGTCTAACTAAGTTTTGTGAGCGCTCGTGGTGGCTTTGTGGCATCGCCCGCCTCGGCGGAGAGATCGCGTTTCGCCTGTTCATAGTCCACCTGCAAAACGTGCGGCGGGATTCGCCCCGCGATCAACGCGAGTGCGCGGGTGCGTGCATGCAGTTGTTCGCTTGTTACGAGATCGTCGAATATGGGCCGTGCGGGCGTGGGGACGGCATTGCGTGAGAGAAGAAGGGAATCCATGGAAATGAACCGTTGTGTGGTCGTCCGTGGACCTCGGTGAGGCGCGAGCGATCAGTGTTTTTACGCAGACAAGTGTGCGCGCAACGCGAGTTGGCGACGATGGGGTGTAACCCGAAGGATGAGGGGCGATGATCGAATGAGCCGCGTTTCTGGGCCCGGATGATCAATGGGGGTTAACCCTATTCTTGAGCATTGAGGCGGTCGGGCCGTCGCGACCCTCGACATGGAGGGAGCACTGGCATTTCATCAGGGCGAAGCCGGATCCGATGCATGCCTATGCGATACGGCTACGGCTTGATTTTATTTTGAAAAACCCACCTCCGCCCATCTTGGCATGAACAGGGACGCGCCAACGATGCGGGGCTTCGCCGCGAGGCTCATCGCCTACGAATGCCGTTCGAGGCAGACGGAACCCAGCGACCATCCGGCGGCGTTTCAGGTGTGCGAAAAACTGCGCCCGCATCTGGCGATGCTAATGGGCAATGGCGGCTTTTGTGCGTTGTTTGCCCGGGCGCTTTCACTGGCGAGCGTGAGCGTTCCTTGGTTGGGCGCGGTGAGTCTCAAGGCCGATGGCTCGTTGGAAAGTCTTGGGAAGCGACCGCGTAAAGTCGCTGGCGGGAAAACGGAGGACGACGACGGCGTGGAAGTGCTCGCCCAACTGCTCGGGCTGCTCGTCGCCTTTATCGGAGAAAATTTAACGCGGCGGTTGATGCTCGAGGTCTGGCCGAAGCTGCCCCGCAAGGATCTGGAATTTGGCAAAGGAAACAAAAAATGAAAAAAGCAAACAGCCCGGTCAGGTCCACGCCGCCCAGAAAAGCGGTGAGCCGTCCGGATAAGGTGAAGATTCGCAAGATACCGACCGGTGTGCGGGGTCTTGATGACATCCTCGGCGGCGGCATTCCGGAGTTCTCCTTTAACGTCATCGCCGGAACGCCCGGTTGCGGCAAAACCACGCTGGCGCACCAGATCGTCTTCGCCAACGCGACACCCCGCCGGCCCGCGCTTTACTTCACGGTTCTCGGCGAGCCGGCCATGAAGATGCTGCGTTACCAGCAGCAGTATTCGTTTTTCGACGAGGCGAAGTTGGGCAAAGCCGTTCGGTTTATTAACCTCGCCGATGTGGTGCTGGAGCAGGATCTGAACGCGGTGCTCGACGAGATCATCAAGCAGGTGACGACGATCAACCCGGGCATCGTGGTGGTGGATTCGTTTCGCACCGTCGTGCGCAAAGCAACCGCGGGCGTGAGCGAACTCGAGATGCAATCGTTCGTGCAACGGCTGGCTCAATTCCTCACCAGCTGGCAGGCGACCACGTTTCTTGTGGGTGAATACGTCCAAGAGGAGATCCGCGACAATCCGTTGTTTACCGTGGCCGATGGCTTGCTGTGGCTGTGGCAGGTCACGGAGCGAAACTCCGTCGTGCGCAAGATGCAGATCATGAAACTGCGCGGACAAGCTTCGGTGCCGGGGCTGCACACGATCCGGATCAGCGACGACGGGCTGCAGGCGTTTTCCCGCACGCTGGGCTTGGTCGGCAACAAAGTTGCCCCGAAGCGTCGCCGGCAGATTTCAATCGGCGTGCCCGAGCTCGACAAGATGATGGGCGGAGGCATTTCCGAGGGCGACAGCCTGCTGATAGCCGGCCCGTCGGGCACGGGGAAGTCGGCGCTGGCCACGCAGTTCATTGCGGCGGGGCTGCGTGTGGGCGAGCCCGGTATCATGGCGATTTTCGAAGAGCGGCCGCGTAGTTACGTCGACCGCGCTGGCAGCTTTGGCCTGAACCTGAAAACGCCCGAGGAGCGCGGGAAACTGGAAGTCCTTTATCTTCGCCCGCTCGATCTCTCGGTGGACGAGACAATGCAGGAAATCCTCGACGCCATCAAACGCGTCGGCGCCAAGCGTCTGGTAATTGATTCACTCGTCGGTTTTGAAATGGCGCTCGCTCCGGGCTTCCGTGCGGATTTCCGCGAATCGCTTTACCGCATGATCAGCGCGTTGACCGGCGCCGGGGTGACGATTCTTAGCACCGTCGAGGTCGAGGACAACTTCACCTCGATGCCGTTCAGTCACTACGCGATTTCGTTCCTCACCGACGACATCATCCGCATGCGATATGTGGAGATCGATGGTCAGCTGAGAAAGGTGATGGTCATCATCAAAATGCGCGGCGGCAACCACAGCAAAGATATCCGCGAGTATGTAATCACCGACAAGGGCGTGGTCGTCATCGGCCCGCGTCAGACGGACTACGCCGGCCTGACCACGGGAATCCCGACCCGCATCGGGCAGCGCGAGGAAGGCGCTCCCGAGCCCAAGGCAACCAAGTAGGGTTGCGTTGGATACAACCGTTATTCCATGAAGCCGCATTCTTCATCCGCCGGCTTCATTCCGCTTCACGAGCGGGCAGTGGCCGAGGGGGCCTTCATGGCGCAGGCGCCGTGGCCGATGGTGCGGGTGCGCGGTGCGCGGCAGCTCGTGACTCAGGTGAATCCGGCTTTTCTCCGTTTGCTGGGGAAAACCGAGCAGCATCTGGTGGGTAAATCTTTTCAAGCGGTTGTGCCTGGGCAGGGCGAATTCGTCGCTTTGCTGAAACGCGTGCGCATCACCGGAAAAAGCGAGAGCCACACGCACCTGAAACGAGCCGGTCCAGATCCGGTTTTCTGGTCCTACACGGCCTGGCCGGTGCAGGTGGAACAACGCGCGGGGAGTGTGATGGTTCAGGTGACCGAGACGGGGCATTTTCACCGACAGGCGGTGGCCATGAACGAAGCCCTGATCCTGAGTTCGGTGCGGCAGCATGAACTGACTGAGGAGGCGGAGAATCTGAACTCGCGGTTGCAGGTGCAGATTGCCGAGCGCAAACAAGCCGAGGCGGTGACGCATCGCGGGAAGGCGCTGTTTGCTTCGCTGGTCGCGCAGGCTCCGTTCGGCGTTTATGTGGTCGATGCGCTACTGAGGCTTCAGCAGGTCAACCCGAAGGGGCTCCCGCTGTTCGCGCACATTCATCCGCTGATCGGTCGGGATTTTCCGGAGCTGGTGAATATTTTGTGGCCGGCCCGCGTCGCCGACCAGGTTGTGAAACGCTTTCGACACACGCTGAAAACGGGGAAGGCGTATCGTTCGCCTGATTTTTCCGAACGCCGCAGGGACATCGGCGTGAAGGAAGTTTACGAGTGGCAGATCCAGCGTGTCATCCTGCCGGCCGGCGAGTTCGGGGTCGTGTGCTTTTTCAGCAACATCACGGAGCGGGTCTTTGCTGAGAGTTCGCAACGCCGCCTGGATATCATGACCGCATCCAACGGGAAATTGCGGCGGGAAATCATCCGGCGTAAGGCGGGCGAACTCGCACTCAAACGCAGCGAACAACGTGCACACGAACTTTTGCAGGAATCGCACGGGCTGGAAAAGCGGCTGCGCCACATTTCCCACCAGATGCTCACGGTGCAGGAGAACCAACGAAAGGAGATCAGCCGTGAGCTACATGACAAAATCACGCAGCTCCTGATCGGCATCAACGTGCACCTGGAAATCTTCATCCGTGAGGCGGCGACCAACCCGCGCGGGATCGGGCGGACCATCGCGCCCCTGCGTCGTTTGGTGGCGAAGTCGGTGCGGACCGTGCATCGGTTTTCGCGCGAACTGCGGCCGGCGATGCTCGACGATCTTGGACTCATTCCGGCGTTGCGCGCTTATCTGGAAGACTTCCCCAAACGCAAAGGCCGGCGCATCGAGTTCACTGCATTCGAAGGCGTGGAGACCTTGGATAACGATAAACGGACGATGCTTTACCGCGTTGCGCAGGAAGCCCTCACCAACGTTGCCCGCCACGCCAAGGCGAGCGTGGTGAAGGTGGTCATTTCAAAAGTGCGTGGCGGCGTGCGTCTTGAGATCGCGGATAACGGCAAGGCGTTTGACGTGAAGCGCCTCTCGTCGATCCGGTGGAGTCGACGGCTCGGGCTGACGGGTATGCGGGAGCGCGTCGAGATGGTGGGCGGGAGTTTTACGATTGAATCAATCGCCGGGACGGGAACGACGATTCAGGCCGTGGTGCCGTTTAATGCTGCCGGCGTGCGTGCCTAACTTCGTCTGTCGCCCAGCATAGGTAGCTGACGCCATAGGGTTTTACCCCATGGAACGGGTAGGGGTGTCCGCATAATATGCACAGATTCCTACTTCTGATCATTTGCCTGCTCGTTTGAGCACTGTCGCTTTGTCCGCCTCCGAGCTTCGCTATCGGCGACTTTTCGAAGCGGCGCGTGATGGCATTCTGATCATCGATCCGGCCACGCGGAAAATCGTCGATGTGAATCCCTACTTGATCGAGTTTCTGGGTTACACTCACGAGGAGTTTGTGGGGTGCGAACTGTTCGAAATCGGTTTGCTCAAGGACGAGGATGCGAACCGCGCCGCGTTTGGAAAACTGCAGGAAACGGGCTACATCCGTTACGAGGATCTGCCGCTCGAAACCAAGGACGGGCGGCATGTCGACGTGGAGTTTGTCAGCAACCTTTACCAAGAGGGCGATCAGGGGATCATCCAATGCAACGTGCGCGACATCACCGCGCGCAAAAAGACGGAAGCGGCGTTGCGCGAAGCCCGTGAATTGCTGGCGAAGCATTCGATCGTGTTGGAAGAAACGGTGAAAATCCGCACGACCGAGCTACGTGGAAGCAACGTGCAGTTGGAAACGTTTGTTTATTCGATCGCCCACGATCTGCGCGCCCCGTTGCGGGCGATGCAGGGTTTTTCCCAACTCCTCGTGCAGGAGCATGCGCAAGGCATGAACGAGGACGGGCGGAACTATGCGAACTTCATCAATCGCGCGGCGCAGACGATGGACCTGTTGCTGACCGACTTGCTGGCATTTAGCCGGATAAGTCAGCAGGAGATCCAGCTGGCGCAGGTGGGGCTCGGGCCGGTGGTGGAGCGAGCCGTGGCGGATTGTGAATCTGAAATCGCAGAGACCGGTGCGCGAGTGGAGATCATAGGTGCCTGGCCGGTGGTGTTGGTGCATGAACCCACGTTGCGACAGATCCTCGTCAACCTGGTCGGCAATGCGCTGAAGTTTGTGACGGGTAAAACCCCGCATGTGCGACTGCTCGCGGAACCGCGCCCCGACGGCAAAGTGCGAATCTGGATCGAGGACAATGGCATCGGCGTGCTGCCTGAGTTTCAGGAGCGGATTTTTCAGGTTTTTCAACGCCTGCACACCAAGGCCTACGCTGGCACGGGCATCGGTCTCGCCATCGTGAAAAAAGGTGTGGAGCGCATGGGCGGGCATACCGGAGTGGTTTCCGAGGATGAGACCGGAAGCCGGTTCTGGATCGATCTCGTCACGGTCGGCGCACCGGGTTCGTCCGCTACCACGGAGAAGAATTTATGATCATCGAAAATCCCGTTATCCTTGTGGTCGATGACAGCGAGAATGACGCGTTCCTCATGCGCGTCGGGTTCCAACGCGCCGGCTTCAAAGACAAGCTGCAGTTCGCGGTGGATGGGGAAGACGCCATCGCCTACTTGCAGGGTCAAGGACGGTATGGCGATCGCACCGAATTTCCGCTGCCGAGCGTCGTGTTGATGGATTTAAACATGCCGCGGAAAAATGGCTTCGAGGCACTGGAGTGGATACGTCTTAACCCGAATTTTAAGCGCTTAAACGTAAACATTCTGAGCGCATCGAGTCGGCCCGAGGACATCGCGCGGGCCTATGATTTGGGGGCTAACTCGTATCTCCTCAAAGCCGGTAATCTCGACGGCCTGGTCATGACCGCCAAGGCGCTTCTGCTCTGGTTCAAAACCAGCCATTGCGCGCCTTGAGGCCGGGCGTTGCGGGAGACGCGGCGGCTTTGGCTGCGACGGGGCGTCAGACGTTTTTCAGTTGAACGCTGCTCTCGATCACGCCGGCGGTGATGGCGTGGCGGGTAAGTCCGGCAGTGTCGTGGATGCCCAGTTTATCCATGAGATGCTGACGGTGTTTCTCGACCGTTTTGATGCTGATGCCGAGCTCGGCGGCGATTTGCTTGTTGGCCGCGCCTTCGGCGACCAGCTGCAACACTTCGGATTCGCGTGGCGTGAGCCGGGAGCCATCGACTTTGAGAAGGCCGTCGCGGCCGCGCAGTTTTTCGGTTTCGTCATGCAACCGCCGCGCGATGCCCGGACTGAAAAAGGTGTGGCCCTTGGCGACTTCGCTAATCGCTTTGATGAGAATCTCGGCGGACGTTTGTTTTTCGAGGAAGCCCATGACGCCGGCTTCACTCATGCGCTTGATGTATTCGTCGTCACTGTGAGCGGAGAGAATCAGCACTTTGGCCGATGAGTCGGCTGCGAGGATTTGTTGCGTGGCGCCGAGCCCATTGAGGAGCGGCATGGCGATATCCATCAGGATAACGTCCGGTTTCAGGGTCTTGGCCATGCGCACGGCTTCACGACCGGTCCGGGCTTCGCCGACGATCGCGAATCGCCCATCCATGTTGAGCAACGCGCACAGCCCCTGGCGCACGATGAAGTGGTCCTCGGCCATCAAGACGGTGATTTTTTTCGAGGAAGTGGGCATGACGGGCCGGGTAAAGCGCGGAGGGGTGTTCGGGATTAAACCTGCGGTCGGGACGGATAGCCATACGTTAATACCCTACCGGCTTCGGACGCGGCGGTTACGAATATCCCTGCAGCTTGAGCGACGGCGGCTGCGGTCTGCTGTATTGACGAAATCCTACGACGAAGACATGCAACCGGCTGTCGGTTTAACCCAAAACAAAACAACTCATTCCATGTCCACGTCACCTTTTACGGTCACGCCTGAGGCGCCGGTTCAAGAAGACCGCACGGTCGCGATTCTCAGTTACATCACCATTATCGGCTTTGTCGTCGCGATCGTGATTCACACCGGCAAAAAGACCGCGCTCGGTGCCTTTCACCTGCGTCAGGTTTTGGGTCTGATTATCCTCGGTTTCGCCGCGGGTCTCGCGATCGGGATCACGGCCGTGATCCTGGCCTTTATCCCCTTCATCGGTCAGTTCCTGATCGCCGTGTTGTGGTTCGCGCTTTGGGCCGGTGGCCTGGTCTTGTGGATCATCGGCCTGATTGCCGCGATCCAAGGCAAACTCACTCCGGTTCCGTTGATCGGCGCGCAGATTCAGAAGTGGTTCGCCAACACCTTTAACTGAACCGCTCGCAGCCAGCCTTGTTCGTCCCGGCCGCCTCGCTATATGCAGGCGGCTTTTTTTCGTCCTTGCGCCGCCTCGCGGGCGTTGCGGTCATTGACCTTTAACTTTTCAGCCATGGTCCTCCCCGAAACTTTCAACCACATCGAAAACATAAAGAAGCGCGCAGGGCATCTATGGAGGTTTCTTTGACTGCGAACAAAAGCTTCGCGAGATAGAGGCCCTTGAGGCGCAAATGGGCGATCCCACGTTCTGGGATAACAACGAGCGTGCCCAAAAACATATCGGCAAGGTCAACGCGTTGAAGCGGGCCGTGCTGCCGGTGGTCGATTTCCGCAAACGCGTCGGCGATCTCGACGTGATGCTTGAGCTCATCGAAGCCGGCTCGCCCGAGGAAAAAGACGAGTTCGGTGCCGAACTGACCACGCAGGTGGAGAAGATGATTCCCGAACTCGACAAGATCGAGATCGGCGCCTTCCTCACCGGCCAGTTCGACCGCAACAACGCGATCTTCTCGATCCAGGCGGGTGCCGGCGGCACCGAGTCCAACGATTGGGCCGACATCCTTTACCGCATGTATAACCGCTGGGCCGAACGCCGCGGTTTCGAGACGGAACTCATGGATGTGCAGCCGGGCGACACTGCCGGCATCGCCAAGGCCACGATTCTCATCAAAGGCGAAAACGCCTACGGTTACTGCAAGGCCGAGCGTGGCGTTCATCGCCTCGTGCGTATCTCGCCGTTCGACTCCAACGCGCGTCGCCACACCTCGTTTTGCGCGGTGGACGTGATCGCCGAGGTCACGGACGAGATCAAAATCGACATCCCCGAGGCCGAACTGCGCATCGACGTTTACCGGTCGTCGGGCAAGGGCGGTCAGGGCGTTAACACGACTGACTCCGCCGTTCGTATCACGCACATCCCGACCAACACGGTCGTGGTCTGCCAAAACGAACGTTCGCAGATCAAGAACAAGGCCGCCGCGATGAACGTGCTCAAAGCCCGCCTCTATGAAAAGAAGCAGGACGAGCAGCGTTCCGAGATGGACAAATTCTACGGCGAAAAAGGCGAAATCGGCTTCGGTGCCCAGATCCGCAGCTACGTCCTCCAGCCTTACCAGATGGTGAAGGACCTGCGCACCGGCGTCTCGACGTCCGACACGCAGGGCGTGCTCGATGGCGACATCGACCGTTTCATCAACGGCTGGCTCCGCGCCGGCTGCCCGCGCCATCGCAACAAGGACATTCAGGTCGACGACGAATAAGCCGAATCTCCGGTTGTTTCCCGTCATTTCAGGCGCGCTCCATCTCGGGGCGCGCCTTTTTTGTGCTTCGAACAACGTGGGGCGTCCGGTGGACAGCTTTCGTAACTACTCACTGGAAGGCGCCCGGTTGGAGTAAACGGAGACTCAACTTCCGGAAACCGTTCCGAGTGTTTTGACTTCTGCGCGTGGCTCTTTGTGTTGGATGAATCGTTTATGCCCGATCTTTCCTACGACGCTCTCAAGTCTTCCTTCGCCGCCACGTCGTTGTTTGAAGACAAGTCGTGGCAACTTTCGCCCGAAGCGTGGGCGCTCACGCCGGAGCAGGCGACCGAGCTGACGGCCATCGGCGCCGCGTGCCTCGAATATCACCAGGCGCTTGAGACGCTTTATTTGCGCTCGGCCGCCGGCAAAAATCTGCTGCGCAACAAGCCACTGCTCGCCCCGTGGGTGGCCGATTACCTTGATCGCGGAAAGCCCGAGCAACTCGCCGCGCACGCGAAAGACCCGAAAAATCGCGGCGCGTTTCCCACGGTTTTGCGCCCCGACCTGTTGCTGACCGATGACGGCTTTGTGATGACCGAGCTCGATTCCGTGCCCGGTGGCATCGGGCTCACGGCATTTCTCAATCGCTTGTATTCATCGTCTGGTGACGTCGTTGGCGAGGGGGACGCCATGATCCGCGGCTTCTATGATTCCCTCGCGGGACTGCGCGCGGATATCCGCAATCCCTTGATCGCGATCGTGGTGTCGGACGAAGCCGCGACCTACCGGCCGGAAATGTTCTGGCTCGCCGAACAGCTGCAACTCCAGGGGAAACGCGTGTTCTGCCTCAAGCCGGACGATATTTTCCCCCTCGGTTCCGCGCTGTGCTTCGATGTCGAGGGCAACCCGGAGAAGATCGATATCATCTATCGTTTCTTTGAGTTGTTCGATTTGGCGAACATCCCGACCGCGCACTACTTTTTCGAATCGTGGGCTGCGGGTGAAGTCACCATCGTGCCGCCGATGAGGCCCTACCAGGAGGAGAAACTCGGGCTGGCGCTCTTCCATCATCATCTGCTGCAGGATTACTGGGCGGAGGCGTTGAGCGGGCGCACGTTGAAGCTGCTCAAGAAACTGATCCCGCAATCGTGGGTGATCGACTCGACGCCGTTGCCTCCGGGCGCCGTGCTGGACGGTCCAAAGGTGGGCGGGCGTCCGCTCACAGATTGGCGTCAGCTGGCCGGGGCGTCGCAGAAGGAACGCGACTTGATCATCAAGATCTCCGGCTACCACGAGAGTGCGTGGGGCG
>JBEVND010000094.1:0-11229 GCA_040508285.1 Rariglobus sp.
GACGCACGGCTTTGTGCTCCTCGAGAATGGACCGGTATTGGACCGGCATTTCCCAACCGGCAAAATCCACCAGACGGCCGCCGTGGGAGGCGTGGAAGTCGCGCAAAGGCGTGCGTTTTAGTTCACTCATGCGGTCAAAACTACGCCCACAGGCCGCACCGTGCGCAAGTTACTTCGCTTGGGCTCGCTCAGTATTAAGACCGGGAACTGACCGGTGTTCAGCGACGCACTCGTGCGGCTGGAATCCGGCCATAAAAAAACCGCCCGCCTCCTCGTGATCGAGGCGACGGGCGGCTGATAAATCAGCTTAGTTCGTGTAGAACTTCACGATCTGATCGACCATATACTTGTGGTCGGCCGGGGAGATTTCCTTCGCGGCGAGCAGCGCGTCGGCCTGCAACACGCGGTAGGTCATCTCTTGGAAGCGATCGCCAGAGGTGGAAGCGGTGGACATGACGGGCTTGAGATCAACCACGAGATCTTCCGGGGTGAGGTCGGTCATCGCGCCGAGCTCGTAGTCGATGCCCCAACGGAAGAAACGCTTCTCGTATTCGTTGGCGACCGGGAGAATGACCGCGGCGGCGTTCTCGAAGCCGGCCTTGCGAAGCTCAATCGTGTAGGCGGACGAACGGTTGAGTTCGATTTTGAAAGGGGTCTGTCCCACTTCGATACCGTTGATAAGTCCCGTGGCTCCTTCAGGAGTCGAACGGACCACCACCATCTGCGAGCGACCTTTGCTCATCACTGCGCAGCCGGAGGAGAAAATTAAGACGCAACCAGCCAGCAGAGCCGGCACGAGGAATCGGAGTTTCATAGGGTAGATAAAGGGGATGGAAGAACGGGCGAAGTATTTTTTTACAACTAGACTCGGTCAAGGGCAATAACCGGAAAATTCGCTTTCACTTTTGATTCGTAAACTAAAAGGCGCGCCTTCACTCGATTGGTTAAATCGCGCACGCAGGCACACCGGACTGCAGCCTGCCCACACCGTTCCCTTTCCGTTTTCGCCACCATGCCTATTGCATCTTATTGGGTTCATGACCTGAGCCCGTTTGTTATCCAGTTTACCGATACAATCGGCATCCGTTACTACGGGCTCGCCTACCTGCTGGGGTTCGTGGGCGGCGCTTTGCTGCTTCATCTCTACGCCAAGGCCGGACGCTCCAAACTCCCGTCGGCACAGATTTCCGATTTTATTATCGCGATCGTGATCGGTGTAATGGTCGGCGGCCGCCTCGGCTCGTTTTTTCTATATGAGGGCTGGCGTTCTTTCAGCGAAGACCCGTTGGCGATCCTGCGCGTGTGGGAAGGCGGCATGGCGAGTCACGGCGGTTTTGTTGGCGTCGCTCTGGCCATGGCGTGGTTTGCCCGTAGTAGCCGCATTCCGTTTTTGCACCTCTCGGACTTGATCGTGTCGGTAGCGCCGCTCGGTCTGATGCTTGGACGCATTGCCAACTTCATTAATGGCGAGCTCTGGGGCAAAGTGACCAACGTGTCATGGGCCGTCATTTTCCCCGCCAGCGGTCCAGAAGGGATGCCCGTCTCGATGATCCCACCCCGCCACCCATCGCAGCTTTATGAGGCCGCGCTCGAGGGTGCCGTTTTGCTGGCGTTCATGCAGTGGCGTTTCTGGCGCACAGGCGTCGTGCGCAACCAACCGGGCCGCCTGGCTGGAGAGTTTTTGATCGCCTACGCAGTCGTGCGCATGATCGGCGAAATCTTCCGCGAACCCGATGCGGCACCCATCTTGGGCTTGAGCCGCGGATCGTTCTACTCGCTGTTCCTGATCGTCGTCGGGTTGGTCGTCATCTGGCGCTCACCGCGCACGTCCACGCTCAAGCCCGCTAAAAATTAACCGGCGATCGACCGCAGCTCGACGCCTTCGCGCTGCAACGCCGTTCGCAACCCGCGCGCGAACTCGACCGCATGCGGTCCGTCGCCATGCAGACACACGGTGTCGGCCTTGATTGCCACGTCGGTTCCATCCGTAGAGCGCACCACCCCGTCGCGCACCATTCGCAAGACTTGGGAGACCGCTGCGGCTTCGCTTGAGATCAATGCATCGGCGCGGTCACGGGGCGTGAGCGTGCCGTCGGCTTGATAACTCCGATCAGCGAACACCTCGGAAACCACGCGCAGCCCGCTCGCACGCCCTGCATCGATTAGCTGGCTGCCGGCCAATCCATAAAGCCAAAGGCCCGAGTCAACTCGGCGGATTGCTGTGGCGATTGCGTCAGCGATGCCGGCATCGCGTGCGGCCAGGTTATAAAGCGCACCGTGTGGCTTCACGTAGGAAACCGTGGCGCCTTCCTCCAAGGCGATCGCGCGCAAAACTTCGATCTGAGTCTGCACGAGTGCGATCACCTGCGACGGTGACAACGCAAGTTCGCGCCGCCCGAAGTGCTCGCGGTCTGCGAAACCCGGATGTGCACCGATCGTCACCCTGTGGCGTAAGGCCAGTCGGACCGTCGTCCGCATGGTATCCACGTCGCCCGCGTGGGCGCCGCACGCGATGTTAGCCGATGTGATGAGCGGCATCAGCGCAACGTCGTCGCCCACGCCTTCGCCTAGATCGCAATTGAGATCGATAACCTCCATCACGTGACCGCGCCGCGTTCTTACGACCGTTTCAATTTGGCCCGCAAACCCGAAGTCAGCAGCGCCAACGAATGCTCTTTTTCGATTAACGCCTTTTGCGCTTCTTCGACGGAAATCTCCTCAAACTTAACGAGATCACCCGTTCTCGCCTGAGCCAGTCGCGGCAGATCCACCGCGATGACGTGCCCGATTTTTGGATACCCACCGATGGTCTGGCGATCCGCCATCAGCACGATCGGATTACCATCCGGCGGCACCTGCACGGAGCCGAATCCAACGCCTTCTGAAATGAGTTCGCGCTTGGCCTCCAGTCGTAATGAGGGGCCCTCCACGCGCAGGCCCATGCGATCCGATTTGTCGGTGATCTTGAACGGCTTTCCCAAAAACGCGCGCCGGCTCGCCGCGGAGAACCAGTCCCACTGCGCGCCGCGCAGAAACCGCACCACCACGTCGCCTTGATTCGTCGCATTAAACTCGCCTGCCGCGCTCCAATTGGAGGTGGTTTCGAGAGTTGCCGCGCGGGTCCCAAGTCGGTCGCCCGCTTGCAACGCCCGGCCATTCCATCCGCCCACGCCAGCGCGCGTCAGGGTGCCCGCGCCACCCAGAGCGCGTGCGATTTCGAGTCCGCCCAGAACGGCGACATACGCGCGCGCGCCCCGCGTCAGCTCGGCGAGCGACACGATTTGGCCCGCCGTGATGTGCAAGGGTCGCCAGCCGCCCACTCCGCGCACCTCCGCGCCCGTTACGGCGATCCACGTGTCGCGCAAAAACTTGAGCTCGGGACCGGTGAGCGTGACCTCGAGCAGCGGATCGTTTTCATCGTTGCCGAGAATCACGTTGGCCACGCGTGCGGCGTAGCGATCCATCGGCCCTCCAGCGGAGATTCCCAAGTGTTGTCGACCGATACGACCGAGGTCTTGAACCGTCGTCAGCGCGCCCGCTTTCACGACCTCAAGGACTGCTGCCTGCTTCGAAACCTTGGGTGAGTTCAACACCACGGGTTTTTCCTGCAGCTGCGCGGCTTGCTTTTCGGTGATGACGGAAAATCTAACGGTGTCGCCGGGCTGCAGCAGCGTCGGTTCAGCTTCGTCTTCAGGCCTGAAAAGCCGCACCGGCGTCCGGCCGATCAACGACCAGCCGCCGGGTGTCGCCAAAGGATAGATTCCCGTTTGCGTTCCACCAATTCCCACGCTGCCCACAGGGACGGTTGTGCGTGGCGTGTCCAGACGTGGAGTCGTCAACTTCTCGGGCAATCCAAGCAAATAGGGAAACCCCGGGGCAAATCCCACGGCGGCCACGCGATAAACGGCTTTGTTGTGCAACTTGATCACATCCGCCTCCGATAACTTGGCGTGGGCCGCCACCGCGGCGATGTCCGGCCCTTGTTCACCACCGTAACACACCGGCACCACGATCTCGCGGGGCTTGCTGCGCTTCACGCCCGATGCGCTGGGCGCCTGCTTGATCCACGCCATCACGCGATCGGCCGGTGCACCCGCGCCCACCGGGATCTTCGACGGATCATAATGAACCGTCACCGTCGTAAACGCAGGCACGATGTCCGTCACCCCGGGCAGGGGCGCGGCATTAAGCGCAGCGGCCAACAGGCCCACTGCATCCAACGCAGCAGTGCTCGTCCTCGCTGTTACCGTTGCCACGACTGCGCAGTCACCAAGCAGACTCAATTGCATGCGCGTCACTGTGGGCATTCAGCCACCAAGCTCAAGGCTCGCGAAAATCTTGAGTGCACCTGCCTGCTAATGCCCCCGATTCCCCTGCTGATACTTGGACGGATAGGGTTGCAGTTTTCCACTGGATACGGGAAACGTCCCCGCTCATGCCGTCCCGTCACTTCCTCCTTTTGCCGGTCTTTGCCGCACTGTTCGCAGTCGCCGGCTGCCGAGATGCCAAAATCGCGACCTACCGTGTGCCAAAAGAAGCCGCGCCTGCAGCCGCCGTGAACGCGCCCGACGCCTCCGCTGATCCGCATGCCGGCCTCGGTATCCCGCCTGTCGGCGCCGGAGCCAAGCCTGCGGCGATGCCGTCGCCCTCTGCTACGCCCGACATGGCCTCGACTCCCGTGCCCACGGCGAGTGGCAACGGCCTCGTCTGGACCGTCCCGCAGGGCTGGCAGTCGCGCGCGCCATCCGCGATGCGCAAGGCCACCTTGATCATCCCGGGCTCCTCGCCCGGCGAACAAGCCGAGCTGGCCGTCACCGCGTTCCCGGGTGATGTCGGCGGCAATCTCGCGAATGTGAATCGCTGGCGCCAGCAGCTCCAGCTCGCCGCGATCTCCGCCGCCGAGCTGAATTCGTCGCTTCAACACGTGCATGTCGGTGATCTGCACATCGACATCGCCGAGCTGCTCGGCCCCGCCCCGACCGATGGCGCCGTCCGTCAACGTGTCCTGGGTGCGATCGTTCCGTTCGAAGGCGCGACGTGGTTTTTCAAGCTAACCGGTCCCGATGCCCTCGTGGCGCGCGAGAAACCGGCGTTCCTGGCGTTCATCCAAACCCTCAAACCCGCCCGCTAAGCCATGAACGACACGTGGAATTCCTTCGTTAAGTTTTTCATTTCGCTGCGGCTCACGGTAGTGCTGCTCGCGCTCTCGATCGTCCTGATTTTTGTCGCGACGCTCGATCAGGTTAACCTCGGCATCTGGGCCGTTCAGGAAAAATACTTCCGCGCGTTCTTCGTGCTTTGGGACATCAAGGGCTTCCCCGTTCCTGTATTTCCGGGTGGTTACTTCATCGGCGGATTACTGCTGATCAACCTGATCGTTTCGCATGTCTACCGGTTTAAGTTTTCGTGGAAAAAATCCGGAATCCTCCTCACGCACGCCGGCCTGATTATTCTATTGGTCGGCGAGTTGCTCACCGGTCTCTGGCAGGAAGAGTTTCAACTCCGCCTCGACCAAGGTCAGACGCGCAACTACTCCGAGAGCTACCGCTTGAACGAGCTGGCCGTCATTGACGCCACCGATCCCAACTGGGACCAGGTCGTCGCGATCCCCGAGAAGCGCCTGCGGAGCCTTAACGACATTCAGCACGAGCGCCTGCCGTTCCGCATCGTCACGCGCAGCTATTATCCCAATGCCGCCGTGCAGCTGCGCGAAGAACTGGGCAACAGCTCCACTCCCCCGCCCGCCACGCGCGATATCGGCGCCCGCCTCGCGATCATTCCGATGGCGATGACCTACAAGCAAAACGAGCGCAACCTCCCCGCCGCCGTCATCGAGTTGCTCGGTCCCGGCAACGTTTCCCTCGGCACATGGGCCGTCTCCACGATGTTGGTGCAACCGCAGACGTTTGACTACGCGGGCCGCACCTTCCGTTTGGCGCTGCGCTTCGAACGCGCCTACAAGCCGTATTCGCTCACTCTGCTGAAGTTCTCCCACGACCGCTACATCGGCACCGAGATTCCCAAGAATTTCGCCAGTCAGGTCCGTCTCCACTCCGAGGACGGCACCACCGACCGCGAGGTGTTGATCTACATGAACAACCCGCTGCGCTACGACGGACTCACGTTTTACCAAGCCGGTTTCGATAACAACGACACGACCACGATCCTTCAGGTCGTTAAGAACCCCAGCTGGCTCCTGCCTTACATCGCCTGTATCATGATGGGCCTCGGACTCTGTATCCAGTTTGGCATTCATCTCTTCGCCTTCGCCGGAAAGCGCCGCGCCGTCTGATTCCCATGAAACGTTTCATTCCTCTTTTTGTCCTCGTCCTCGGCGCGCTTTATCTGGCCAGCCCGCTCTTCAAGAAAACCAAGTCCGACTTCGACCTCGACGGCTTCGGCCGTATTCCCGTGGTCGCCAACGGCCGCACCAAGCCGCTCGACAGCGTCGCGCGCAACACCCTGCTGTTGCTCCAGGGCCGTCAGCGCATCGTCACTCCCGAAAACGTCGCGCTCTCCCCCACGCAGTGGTTGCTCGATGTCTTCTTCCGCCCCGAGCTTGCCGATACGTATCAGCACTTTGAAATCGTTCACCCCGGCCTGCTCGACGTGTTTGGACTCACGATCGAAGACGGCGCCGGCAAAAAGCGTTTCTCCTATCGCCAGCTCGTTCCAAAACTTGAGGAGCTGGACCGCCAGGCCAGTCTCGCCGCGTCCATCGAGGCGCCCGCGCGCACGTCTTATCAACGCGCCGTGGTGAATCTCCGCAACCACGTCATCCTGTATCAACAACTCAAGCACAGCCTGGTGATGCCGGATGGCTCCGACTTCCTTGGCGACCTCTTGAAACTTCAGGACCAACTCGGCGCCGGTGTCGCCGCTGTTCGCGATCGTGAAGCCGGCAAGCCTGCCGATGCGCAACTCGCCGCCTTCACCATGGACATGGGCTCCAAGTTCATGCGCATCGAACAAATCGGCATTCTCCTCGCCGTCCCGCCTGCGGCCGACGCGCCCGATTCCGAATGGCAAAAAACGGGGCAAATCCTCCTTGGCACGTTCCAGAGCGGATCGGTCAACGTTCACGCCCTCACGTTCGCCGGCTTGGGCCACACGTGGCGCGCCCGCCAGCCCGAGCAGTTCAACACCCTGCTTTCCAAACACCGTGCTGAATGGGAACGCGCCCTGCCCGCCGTCCTTAAAAAGACCGACGCAGAAACCGTGTTCAACAAAGCCGAACCGTTCTACACGAGCATGTCGCTCTACGTCGCCGCGTTTCTGCTTGCCGTGTTCTCATGGCTCAAGTGGCCCGATGTGCTCCAACGCTCCGCCTATTACCTGATCGCACTCGCGTTCACCGCGACCTCCTTGGGCCTCCTGACGCGCATGTGGCTCGAGGGTCGTCCGCCCGTCACCAACCTCTACTCCTCCGCGCTCCTCGTCGGCTGGGGCAGCGTTGGCCTCTGTCTTATCCTCGAGCGCATTTTCCGCAATGGCATCGGCAGTGTGGCAGCCGGCCTGACCGGCTTCTGCACGCTCCTGATTGCCCACCATCTGTCTCTTACCGGAGACACGTTGGAAATGATGCGCGCCGTGCTCGACTCCAACTTCTGGTTGGCGACCCACGTCATCATTATCACGATCGGCTACTCGGCCACCTTCCTCGCGGGCTTTCTCGCAATCATCTACGTGTTTCGCGGCGTGTTCACTCGCTCGCTGGATAAAGCCACCGCCGATGCGCTTAATCGCATGGTCTACGGCATCATCTGCTTTGCCACGATCTTCAGCCTCATCGGCACGATCCTGGGCGGCATCTGGGCTGACCAATCGTGGGGCCGCTTCTGGGGTTGGGACCCCAAGGAAAACGGCGCGCTTATCATCGTGATCTGGAACGCCATCATCCTCCACGCCCGTTGGGGCGGCATCGCCCGCACGCGCGGCATCATGGCGCTGGCTATCTTCGGCAACATCGTCACGAGCTGGAGCTGGTTCGGCACCAACATGCTCGGCGTCGGCCTTCATAGCTACGGCTTCATGGACCAGGCCTTCGTCGCGCTGGTGCTTTTCGTCGCCAGCCAGCTCGCGTTGATCGCCCTCGCCTACGTGCCCAAGGAGAACTGGCGGAGCGCCCAGGCCCTCAAGTAAGCCCGACGGCAGGCGAGCGCGACTATTGACGCGCCCGCCTGCTTGCCCGATGAACGTTGCCAATTCCTAAAATGAGCAACGGCCCCGTTTCGCCCGCCTCCTCGGCGAGCACTGCAATCATCAAGCCCACGGACCTTCGTGGCATCCTGAAATACGTCCCGCGTTTTCAAGGCCAGATCTTCGTGCTCGCGATCGATGGCTCCATCGTTGCCGACGAGAATTTCGGCAACCTCCTCGTCGACATCGCCGTTCTCCGCTCGCTCGGCATCAAGGTCGTGCTCGTCCATGGCATCGGCCAGCAGATCATCGAGCTCTCCGAGTCGCGCAAGATTGCCATCACCAACGCCGATGGCACCGGCGTGACCGATGCCGCCACGCTCGACCTCGCCATCCGCGCCTCTTCCCGTGTTTCGCATCTCATCCTTGAGGGCCTCACGCAAAATACGCTCAAGTGCGCCATCACCAATTCCGTGCGCGCCCTGCCCATCGGTATCATCAAGGGCATTGACCAGCAGTTTACCGGCAAGGTTGACCGCATCGACAAGGACTTCATCGCGCACCTGATCAACGCCGACATCATTCCGATCATCCAGCCCATCGGCTACGGCCCGGACGGACGCTCGCTGCGCATCAACTCCGACCTCCTCGCCGCCGAAGTCGCCGAGTCGCTCAACGCCTCCAAGGTCATTTATCTCACCCCGCAGGCCGGCCTCGAAATCAACGGCGAGATCAAGCGCGACATCTCCGTGGATACGCTCCGCGCGCTCCTGAAGGATCACCCTGAGCAATTCAACGAGCTCTCTCTCAGCAAAGCCGCTCACGCCATTCGCGCCATCGAGACCGGGGTGCCTCGCGTGCACATCGTCGACGGACGCACTTTTGACGGCCTGATCAACGAGATCTTCTCCAGCGAAGGCGTCGGCTCGCTCATCTACGCGAACGATTACCAGCAGATCCGCAAAGCCACCAAGCGCGACGTGCGGTTCCTCTACAACCTCACGCGTCACGCCGTAAAGCGCGAAGAACTGCTCCACCGCACGCAGCAAGCCATCGAGAAAAACATCGACCAGTTCTACGTCTTCGAAATCGACGAGAACATCATCGCCTGCGTCACGCTGTATTTCTATCCCGACAAACCGCAGCTCGCGGAAATCGGTTCGCTCTACGTGTTGCCCTTCTACCACAACCGCGGCGTCGGCCGTAAGATGGTCGATTTCGCCTGCATGCGCGCGAAGGAAAAAGGCGTAACCCAGATCGTCGCGCTCTCAACGCAGAGCTACTCGTTCTTCACGTCCGTCCTCGGCTTCGAAGAGACCGAAAAATCAGCTCTTCCCGAAGCGCGCCTCAAATCCTACGAGGAAAGCGGCCGCAATCCCAAGGTCCTGATCAAGACACTCTGATCGCCGCAAGCGGTCCGCCTTCTTGCAGCGAAACGACCGGATCGCTTGGTCCGATTCATCAGTCGCAGCCGCGATCGGCGAGAACCTGTTGTTCCCGCGGCTCGCCCACTCTGCTCAAACCGAGCGTGGCGGAAAGGGCTCATGCACTTCCGCCACGCTCGCGTCGGTCAGGGTCTCTTCGCTGGCAGTTTAGCTCTTCAGCTCGACGATAACCTGAATCTCCACCGTGGAGTTCTTGGGCAGACCCGCGACGGCCACCGCAGCACGGGCGTGTTTTCCGGCATCACCGAACACCGCAACGATCAGGTCGCTCGCGCCGTTGATGACCGCCGGGCTATCCGCGAACCCGCTGACCGCGTTCACGAAACCGTTCACCATCACCACGCGCGCCACTTGGTCGAGCGAACCAACCGCCGCCTTGATGTTGGCCAGTGTATTCAAAGTGCAAACACGCGCTGACTCGTAGGCGGTCTGCACGGTCTGCTCGTTGCCGACCTGACCTTCGTGGGTCATCTTGCCTTCGAGAATCGAAATGGTGCCTGCGCAAAACAACAGATTCCCCGTGCGCACGGTGGGCACGTAATTGCCGGCGGCGGCAGCGGTCGCCGGGAGTTTAAGACCGAGTTCGGAAAGTTTGGCTTCGGGATTCGACATAAGCCTCAAGTTCAAAAGGAGAAAACGAATCCATGGCAAGCGGACGTGGGCCCGCTTCCCCTCACGTTAATTAATCGCCAACACCTGCGCTGCGTTTCCGCCCAACACCGCCAATTGATCCGCCTCGGTGGCCAGTCGCCCACGCGCTTCACCAAGTAAACCGGCGAAGGTGCCTCGGCCTGGCTCCTTCGGATACAGCTCCAACGGATAATCCGTGCCCCACAAAACCTTGTCCGTGCCGCATCCCGCGATGCCATCCGCCCAGATAGACGATCCGTAGAGAAGCGGAGTCGCCGCCGTATCCACCCACACGTTTGCCGGCAAAGCACCGTTCGCCGTTTCGCGCCAAATCTGTCCACCCCAATGAGCCAGGATAAATTTCAACCGAGGAAACGCCGTCGCTGCCGCCAGAAAGTCGGGCAGCGGGGTCTCCACGCGACCCGGATAGTTTCCGATCAATGGATCGGTTACGTGCAGATTCACCGGCAATCCGAGTTCTGCCGCGAGCGACAGCACGGCGTTCCAACTGTCACCGTTCACATTCACCCCCTGCGAATGCGGCGACAACTCGCCGAGCCCGATCAATCCATCGGCGTGTGCCCGACGCACTTCCTCCAAGGCCGCCTCCCCCGCGCCGGCCTGCACGGCCGCGAAGGCCGACAGCCGATCCGGATGTGCCCGCACACACTCGGCGTAAAATCGATTCTGCAGCACGCAGGTGTCGTGCTTTTCCCAATACCAACCGAGCAACACCGCCCGATCCACGCCCGCCCCATCCATGTCGCGTAGCAAGTCATCCACCGATGGAAAACCCTGCACCGGACGTCCGGTGGATTTTCGCGAACGCGCGCACATCACTGCCCAATGCGGCTCACCTTGCGCGGTCGCCCAACCCGCCGGATCACGGTTTACCTCCGGCGGATAAAGATGCACATGCGCGTCGATCACTGGCATGCTCTAAAAATCACTCGTCCGGCCACGTCCGCAACCCGCAACTCAACACGTGCGAACGTTTCACGGCGCGCACGGTCCC
>JBEVND010000142.1:0-6278 GCA_040508285.1 Rariglobus sp.
ATCGGAGCCGAGGAAAACAATACGAAGAGGTGCGGGCATGGATTAAAAAATGAGGCGGGCCGCTGGGCCCGCCGTTGAAACATTCTCGATTCCGACGGGCCAGCGGTTCCCGCCCAATCCGCTTACTTGAGCGTTTTGATCCACTTGCCAACGGCGGTCGCCAACTCGGCAAACGCGGCGTCAGTTGAGGGCTTTTTGAGTCCGTCAAAAACGCCCCAGTGCTCGACGTGCGTCACGGATTCACCGGGCGCAAGTTTCACCAGCGGGCTGAGCGTCTCGAACTCGATCATCTCGCCGTTCGTAAATGTCTCGAAGGCGCATCCCAAATCTGGATACGAAGCGCCCTTGATAACCGGCGCGTATTTCACGAAGGTCACGCCTTCCACCCAGTAAGCCGACCAGCCGGGGTAATTGGTGATGCCCAGTTTTTGGGCGGCCTTGGCCTTGGGCACATCGATGCCGATGAAGTCGCGATGCAGATTCCACAACGGCAGCGACAGATCCGTGTAGGTCCACGGCACGATCGAATACGACGGCAACAGATCGCCCGCCTCGTGGCTGCTCTTGGGCAACAACGGAAGCACGCCATAGCCGCCGCCGCGCAGCATCGTGAGCGCCCACGCGGCCGTCTCCACCGTCCACAAACCGTGATTGGTGAGCGCGTGCGTGACCTTCACCGTGCGCTCGCCCTGCACCTCTAGCTTCATCGCCTTCTGAAGGCCGGTTTTGTCCTCGGTGGGCTGCGCGAGCGCGATTCCGTTTTTCAACGGCTTGATTGCGAGCGGCTCGTCGTCGGGCTGGTAAGTGCGAACGATGTCCTCCGGCGAGTGCCAGAGGCGATGACCGCCACGGAGATAAAAACCGTGATAACGCTTTTCGTCCTCCGGCAGCTGAAGGAAAAGGTTTCCGGCTTTCTTGCCGGCCGCGGATGTCAGCGAGACAACGCGCGGGCCGACCTCGGTGGTGACGGCGACAGAGAGCGCCTTGGTGGACAACACGACGGCTTCGCCGCCGCGATAATCAGTCTTCGAGTGTTTCATGCGTAGAGTCGTCTGCTTCCAGGGCGGCTTCCCCTTCTTTCCATTTCGGCGTGTGCGCCTCGGAGCGGTTCAAGCGTTCGCTGCGCTCGAGCGCGGCAAGTTTGGCTTTGCCCGAGTAAGCGGTGCCCGGCTCATGTTTTTCCTTACCGACGAGCTCGAAATAAATCGGGCAGCCCGCGAGATCGAAGGCCTCGACGAGACCGGCCTCGAGATAACGGCGATACTGCTCGGTGAGCTTTTCTTCGCGATTGCAGAAAATCTTGAAGCGGAACGGACGGTTGCCCGTCTGGGTGGCGTAATAAACACGGAAGCGCTTTCCACCGATCGCCGGCGGCGGCGTGCGCTCGGCGAGATAAGTGATCACCTTGTTCAACTTTGCCGTCGGGATCTTGGTATCGAGCACGCGGTTGAGCTGCACGGCGGCGTTCAACATACGGTCGATTTCGTAACCGCTCATGGCGGATGCAAAAATCACCGGCGAGCCGGGCGTGAAGAACAGACGGTCGAAAATCGCGCGTTCATACTTGGTGCGGTATTCGCGCTCCGTCTTGAAATCGTGGATACCTTCGTCCGGCGCGCAATCAGGGTCGGTGCCGGCTTTGAACGCATCGCGCACGACGTCCCATTTATTGACGACGATCACGATGGGCTTGCGCTCCTTGATGGCCTCACCGGCGATGGCCTTGTCCTGCTGGGTGACGCCGTCGATGGCATCGAGCACGAGATAAACGACGTCGGTTTCCTTGATGGAGTCGAGCGAGCGCAGGCGGGAGAAATACTCGACGGGCGAGGCAAGTTTCGTCTGCGCTTTGATGCCGGCGGTATCGATCAGCTTGAACGGATAAAACTTTCCGTTGCGGCCCTTGAAGGTAAACGGAAGCGAGATCGCGTCGCGGGTCGTGCCGGGCACGTCGCTGACGATCAGACGATCGCTTTTCAGCAGGCGATTGCTGAGCGAGGATTTGCCGACGTTGGGACGACCGATAAAGCACACGCAGAGCGGGTCGGCGGCAGTCTTGTCGGTGTTCTCTTCCACCTCGGGAGCCGGGCCGATGCGCTTGAGAATTTCTTCACGCAGGTAGGACTCGTTGGTGCCGTGCTCGGCAGATACGTGGATCGGCTCGCCCAGACCCAGGCGATAAGCTTCGGCGAGTTCGATCTTGGAGTCGTCGAAATCAGCTTTGTTGATGACGAGCAGGACGTCTTTTTTCGATTTGCGCAGCATCTGACCGATGCGCGTATCGAGCGCGGTCAGGCCCTCAAGACCGTCGATGACGAACAAGATCAGCTGCGCCGTCTCGATGGCGAAATCCACCTGGAGTTCGGACGCCTTGGTGAGCGCAGCAAGGCTGAGGTTGCCGTCGTCGCCCTTGAAGCCGAGGCCGCCCGTGTCGAGCAACGTGAAATCGCCGTCCTCGATGTGCGCGGAGATGACGTCGCGGGTGACGCCGGGCTGATCGTGGACGATGGAAATGCGCTTCCGCGCGAGCCGGTTAAAGAGGCGGCTCTTGCCGACGTTAGGTCGGCCGACAATGACGACGTTGCGGTTCATATAATTCAGTTTTAAAGGAGGAAGCGGGAAGAACGGAGGAAAAAACGCTCCGTTTTCCCGCTTCCCGCCGGTCAGATATTAACGTTTCGCGCCTTCGACGAAACGCGCGATGCGATCGCAAGCGACGATCAGCTGTTCGTAGCCGGTGGCGAAACACGCCCGCACGTGGCCCGTGCCGTTGGTGCCAAAGGCCGTGCCGGGAACGACCGCGACCTTCTCTTCTTTCAAGAGACCGACGGCGAAGTCTTTCTCGGTCATGCCGATACCTTGGGTGCTCGGGAAAGCATAGAAGCTGCCGCGCGGCGAATGACAGGTCAGGCCGATCTCGTTAAAACGACGCACCACGAGGTCGCGGCGTTTGTGATACTGGTCGCGCATCTGGCAGACGTTTTCCCAACCGTTGTTGAGCGCTTCGAGCGCCGCTTCCTGTGCGATGATCGAGGCGCACATCATGGAATATTGATGCACCTTCATCATCGCATCGATGAGCGGAGCCGGTCCGCAAGCGTAGCCGATACGCCAGCCGGTCATCGCGAACGCCTTCGAGAAGCCGTGCAGGAAAATCGTGCGCTCGGCCATGCCGGGAAGGCTGGCGATGCTCGTGTGCGTGCCGTCAAACGTGAGCTCGGAATAGATTTCGTCGCTCAAGACGAGCAGGTCCTTCTCGCGGCAGAACTGCGCGATCGCTTCCAACTGCACCCGGTCACACGTGCCACCCGTGGGATTACACGGGAGGTTAAGCATGAGGATCTTGCAGCCCGGCACCCACGCAGCGCGCAGAGCCTCGGCGGTGAGTGCAAAGTTGTCCTTCGCATAGGTCGGAACCGCGATGCCTTCGCCGTGCACGAGTGAGATGCTCGGGTGGTAGGAAACGTAGCAGGGCTGGTGATACATCACCTTGTCACCCGGATTGCAGAACGCGCGGAAACACAGATCGAGCGCCTCGGAAACGCCGACCGTGATGATCACCTGATCATCGGGACGGTAATCGACGCCAAAGTGTGCGGTCACATAAGTCGAAACCGCACGGCGCAGTTCGATCATGCCGAGGTTCGAGGTGTAGTAGGTCTTGCCCTCTTCGAGCGCGGTGATGGCGGCCTTGCGGACGTGCCATGGCGTGACGAAATCGGGTTCGCCGACACCGAGCGAGATGACGTCCTGGCCCTTCATCTTCGCCACGAGTTCAAAGAAATCGCGGATACCGCTGCGGGGGAGGCTGGCCACATGGCTCGCCACCCAGCGGTTGCTGGTAGTGCTCATTGGGATATCCTCAGGGGCTGACGTTGAGGCGATCGCTCGAACCTTCGCCGCCATCGACCAGGAAGCCGCCTTCTTTGTAAGAACGCAGCAGGAAGTGGGTGCTCGTGGAGAGCACGCCGCCGAGGGTGGAAAGTTTTTCGGACACGAAGGCTGCGGCCTTCTGAAGCGTCGGAGCGTTGACGAAAACCAAAAGATCGTAGCCGCCCGACATCAGGTAGCAGGACTCCACTTCGTCGAACTTCGCGAGACGCTCGGCCAGACGGTTAAAACCGCCGCCGCGCTCGGGCGTCAGCTTGACCTCGATCACCGCACGCACGGCTGCACCGGCTGCTTCCTCGCGCGAGAGATCGAGCACCGGACGCCAGCCGAGGAAGATTTTATCTTTTTTCAGCTGCTCCAGGTGCTGTTGAACTTCGGCTTCGGACAGACCGACGACCTGCGCCATTTGCGCGGTGGTAAGGCTGCCGCCTTCGAGTAACAGCTTGAGAACAGGGTTCATAAGGACGCCAAACCTCGCAGAACCCCCTGCCACTTATCCACACAATTCTGCGCCCGACCGCCCAACCCGTTTGCGAAGGCTTGGAAAATAGCGTCGATTCGCGCTCCTTAGCGGTTTCAACTCAGCCCTTTTCCGATGTTCGAATCCCTTACCGACAAACTTTCCTCCGCCCTCCGCAATCTTCGCGGCGTGGGTAAACTGACCGAAGAAAACATGGCCGACGCCCTCAAAGAGGTGCGCACCGCCCTGCTCTCGGCTGATGTCCACTTCAAGGTCGTCCGCGAATTCATCGAACGCGTCCAGACGGCCTGCGTCGGTCAAGAGGTTATCAAATCGGTCACGCCCGGCCAGCAGATCGTCAAAATCATCAACGACGAACTGGTCCGCCTTCTCGGCGAAGGATCGACCGATCTTTCCTCGGCCCGTCCGCTTAAAGTCCTGATGGTCGGCTTGCACGGCTCCGGCAAAACCACCTCGACCGCCAAGCTCGGCAAGCTCCTCAAAAAACGCGGCTACCGTCCATTTGTTGTCGGGTGCGACGTTTACCGTCCCGCCGCCATCGACCAGCTCGAGATCCTCGCAAAGCAGGAGGAACTCGGCTTCTACAGCGACCGCGTCTCCAAGGACGTTCCAGCCATCGGTGCCGCCGGTCTCGCCGCGGCGAACGAGGCCAACGCCGACGCGATTTTCTTCGACACCGCCGGCCGTCTCCAGATCGACGCCGACCTCATCGAAGAGGTCAAAAAACTCCGCGAACGCATCAAACCCGACGAAATCCTCCTCGTGGCCGACGGCGCGCTTGGTCAGGAAGCCGTCAATGTTGCCAAGGCGTTTCACGAAGCGCTCGGCCTCACCGGCTTGATCCTCACCAAACTCGACGGCGATGCCCGCGGCGGTGCTGCGTTGTCCATCAAGTCGATCACCGGCGTCCCGATCAAATTCGTCGGCACCGGCGAAAAGACCGCCGACTTCGATACCTTTTACCCTGATCGTCTTGCCTCCCGCATCCTCGGCATGGGCGACGTCGTCTCCCTGGTCGAACGCGCCCAGGAAACGATCGACCAGAAAGAGGCCGAAAAGATGGCCGAGAAGATGCGCAAGGCTGACTTCAACCTCGAAGACTTCTTGGCGCAGATGCAGCAGATCAAGAAACTCGGCTCCATGCAGAGCATCATGGGAATGATGCCCGGCATGAGCGGCATGCAAATCCCCGACGACGCCGAGGACCAGATGGGCCGCACCGAAGCCATCATCAAATCGATGACCATTCAGGAACGTCGCAAGCCCGACATTCTCAACGGCAACCGCCGCCTGCGCATCGCCAACGGCGCAGGCGTGAAGGTTCTCGAGGTCAACCAGCTCCTTAAGCAATTCCAGCAGATGCAGAAAATGATGAAGATGCTGAAGGGCGGCGGCGCGAAAAAGATGATGCGTCAAATGGAAGCCATGAAGGGCAAAGGCGGCTTTCCCGGAATGTGATCGAGACGGCACATCCCTGCTCAAAATTACACCGGAATAATCCGGACGACGCATCACCGGACCTGTGCTAGATTGTCGGTATGCGAATGAATCCGGCCCAACTCTACGAACGCGTCCTCGCCAGCGACGCGTCGTATAACGGCCGCTTTTTCTTCGGCGTAACCACAACCGGGATTTACTGCCTGCCGTCTTGCTCCGCGCGCAAGCCCAAGCCCGAAAACATCCGCTTCTTCCCGACCGCCGAAGCCGCCCGCGCTTCCGGTTTGCGCGCCTGTAAAAAGTGCCACCCCGACGACTTCGCCCGAGGTGCCGATCCCGTTCTCGAAAGCATCGAACAGCTGGTTGCCGAAATCCGCACGTCGCCCGCTGCCTTTCGTGATGCGCGGGCCATCGTTAAACGCTCCGGCTTCGGCAACACGCGTCTCTTCGAGCTTTTTCGGCTTCATTA
>JBEVND010000145.1:0-4210 GCA_040508285.1 Rariglobus sp.
TCCGTCTTTTAAGAGCGTGGTTTTGTCTCCGGCCTTGATGAACGCTTTTACCCCGCTGCGTATGTTGTCCGCATATAGCTGTTTCCGTGGATTCGCGGTAGCACTCATTTTGGCCGGGTTTGTGGGCGGATCGATCTCCTCGGCAGCGGAGCAGGTGGCCGCGCCTGTCACGGTCAGTGTGGTCAATCGTTTCTACGATCCCAACCAGCCGGAAAATACCCCGCATCTCGTGAAGATGATGAAGGACGATCTATCGCTTCGCATCGACATGTGGAGCGGTTTAGCGCTTCCAGGCGGAGGAGGGCGTGCGACCATCATCATGTCGATCGCGGGCCGCACCTCGCCCGACATTCTTGATTCTTGGTTTCATGTCATCCGGAACGACATCGAGCAGGGATTTCTTTATCCGCTCAACGAATGGATTGGCGACGACCTCGACGGCGACGGTGAGATCAGTGAATCCGAAGCCAAGTGGGAGGGGTGGAAAAACGTCCCTGAGTTATGGCGTAAAGTCGCGACGAAGGACGGCAAAGTTTACGGTCTTCCGCAACCGGCCTTGTCCACGATGGGCGTGCTCTTCCGCACCGATCTGGTGCGCAACGCGGGGTTGGACCCAAATCGCCCGCCGACTACATGGGAAGAATTTTATCGGTGGGGGATGATTCTCTCCAATCCGGGTCGTCCGGTGCCGGGCAAGGTTTTCAACGAAGATCAGAAGGCCATTGCCCTCGTCCCTTACGGCTTTACGTGGCTCCCTTGGGTCCAGGCTGCGGGTGGCGAACCGATTCAGCAGGTCCGCACGGATCCGCGCACGGGTAAGCCGCATATTTTTTCACTTGAAGCCGAGTCGTTCATGCTGCCCGACGGCACCGACCTCTCGAATGTTACCCCCGAGTTCCGCGCCGACTTCGATTCGAAAGCCGCGCTTGAGGCGACCGCCTTTTTCCACCGTCTTCGTTGGGCCCCATGGATTATCGATACTGAGACAGGAGACCCCGTTTCGTTGACCGACGCACAGGTGGCTGCCGGCGAAGTTTCGGTTGCCGGGCGCGTCGTCCGTTTTGCGCCGACCGAAGTGCAACGAGGTGTAGCACGCGCACACATCGGATCGCGCGATACCGACCCCTTGCAACTGTTGGGGCGCGGAGAAGTTGCGATGACTAGTTGGTTTGTCACGGACCTGCTCGCGGTCGGCAATACCTCCAACGTCAACCCTGATCTCCTGAGCTGGTTCCCGTTCCCTGCGAGTTCGGACAAGACGGCGCCCGTTGTTCAGGTTCAACGACACTACGCGGCGATGGCCACCAACGTAGGGCTGCGCAGCAAAGCCGAGCGGGATAAGGTGTGGCAGGTGATGACTGGCGTGACCGATCGCCAGGCTCGCGACGAAGCCGCACGCAAGATGGTGGCCTTCGGTCTGGCTCGTTTCGTGAGTCCAAGTATCCTTCAAGACCTCGGTTACGAGGATTATATTCGGAATATCCCGCAGGCTTTGCGCGATATTTATCAACGCATTGACTCGGGAGAGGTGAAGAGCTTCACGGAACCTTACCAAGGTTTTTGGACTACCATGGACGGCGCGATCAATCGTGAGGTTTTGGGCATCATGATTTCCCAGAGCGGTGAGTATTTCGATTACAAGACCGCGCTTCATGAAGTGAATCGCAAGGCGAACTCCGGTGTCATGTTTGCCCGTTCAAATGCTGAGCTCGACGAACACCGAGGTCTGGCCCGCGTGATCTTCGGCATCGTCGCCGGAGGATGCACGCTTGTCGCGATCATGATCGTGCGCTCGATGTTCCGCCGGCGGTCAGCGCAAAAAGGCGTCGCCGGTATGGTCGATAATCCTTACCTGCCTTGGTTGCTCTTGCTGCCCGCTCTCGTGCTGATCGGCACATGGGGTTATTATCCGCTGGTGCGTGGCATGGTGATGGCGTTTCAAAATTTCCGCGTCGCGGGCGAGAGCGTGTTCGTGGGACTCGACAACTTCATCACGCTCGCGCTCGACAGCAGCTTTTGGGCAAGCATGGGCACGACGGTTTACTACGTGGTGCTGACGATGCTGATTTCGTTCACAGCCCCCATCGTCCTCGCGATCATGTTGTCTGAAGTGCCGCGCGGAAAGATCTTCTTCCGCACGTTGTTCTTCCTGCCCCAGATCACCAGCGGCCTCGTGATCGCGCTGTTGTGGAAGCTGATGTTCGATCCGCGGCCCAACGGCATCTTTAACCAGATGATCGCGATCTTTAACTACATTCCCGGGGTTCATCTGGACCCGCAGGCGTGGCTCCAGGATCCGAAACTCGCGATGCTTTGCGTGATCCTTCCCGGAGCCTGGGCCAGCGCGGGCATCGCCAGCCTCATCTATCTCGCGGCGCTCAAGAGTGTGCCGGAGGACACCTACGAGGCGTGCGAAATTGATGGCGGTGGCATCCTTGTGAAGCTTCGCCACATCACGCTTCCCGTGCTGATGCCGCTCATCATTATCAACTTTCTAGGAGCGTTCATCTCCACGTTTCAAAACATGGGGAATATCTTTCTGCTCACCTTTGGCGGTCCGGGTGAAACCACGATGGTCGTGAGCATGAAGATCTGGATCGAGGCCTACAATAACCTGCGTTTCAGCATCGCCACGTCGATGGCGTGGATCGTGGGCGCCTGCTTGATCAGCTTCACGTTTCTACAGATGCAATTGCTCAAAAAGGTGGAGTTCCGCCGAGCCAAGGACTGATTCCCATGCCCCTCTTATCCGCGATAGGAAACAAAACTTGGTCCCAGAAGTTCTTTGTCTGGTTCCTCTACGGCACGCTGAGCATCTTCGGCGCCTCGATGGCGGTGCCGTTCTTGATCATGTTGACGAGTTCGGTATCGAACCCGTTCGACTACGACCGGTATTCGATCCTACCTCGATCGTTGTGGTCCGCCACCGATCGTTTCATGAAGGGGGTGCCCAACTTCACGACCCCAGATCGAGGTATCTTCCCGGATGCGCCGACTCACTGGACGTCGTGGCGTGCGATCGGTTTGGATACAAAGGGAGTGGATAATTTGGCCAATCAGTATCTGAAGGCCTCCGAAGCGGACCTCGCTCGCTGGCGGGTGCAAGCCGCCGATTATTCCGACTTCGCTCTAACGTATCCGTTGGAGGATACCGTCGCGACGTTTACCAATGAAGATGCGTCCACGCTGACTCTTCGTCGCTACGTGGAACTCGCCACTGCGCGTGATCCTGCGGTGGCAACCCTTCGACGCAGCCAGCGCGAGCAAGCCGCTCTCGCGCTGCTCTCGGAAAATTGGGGAGTGCCGATCGAGAACTACATTTCCATCCGCTTCGATCGTGAACGCCGTGCGCCCATCGGCCAGCAATCGTGGGTGCCGCCGTCCAACGGCAAGTGGGCCGACTATAATGCGCTGCGCCATGCGATCCAGCACGGTGTCAATACGCCCGGAGTGCTGCCCGCCTGGGAGGATTTTCTCAAGGCGCGCAATTACTCGAAGGCGGACATCGAGCGACTGACACCACTACCCTTGACTGCGTCTGAGGCCGATCGCTCACTTTGGCGGGAGTTTGCCCGTGCCGATGCACCGCTTACGCCGGTCACACCGTTTTCGCTTCGGCCGGTATGGCTCGCCTATTTGAATAGTGACGAAAGTCGCAAGCTCCTCTCGCTCGATGATGATTCGCGCTTCGACATTGCGCTCTACAATCGCCTTGCCGGGACAAATTACACCGCACTCGACGAGACTCCGTTTCCTCTGCCCGCGGGGACCAACGGACTGCGTCCGCTTTGGGACCGATTTATAGAGACGCAGTATCCGTTACGTCTCACCACGCTCGATCTGACTCCGGCTTTGCGTGCCAAGTATACGGCCTTTTTAGACGCGACCTACAAGCAGGTGCCGGTGCTGAATAAACTGTTGGGGTCTGATTACTCCGATTGGTCGCAAGTGCCGTTGGCGGCATCCATGCCCTCCGGCAATCCCGATGGTTCCCCCAGTCTTCGTGAGGTTTGGGTTTCGTTCGTGAAGGCGTTGCCAGCCGTCGAGCGGAAAACCGGCTCCGCTGACGCCGCTTATCAGGCGTATCTGAAGAATAAATACACCACGCTCGATGCGGTGAACGCGGCCTACGGTTGGAAACTCGTCCAATGGGAAGAGGCTCGGTTCCCACTGGATAAGGCTTATGCGATTACCTACGGCCATCACCAAA
>JBEVND010000165.1:0-8609 GCA_040508285.1 Rariglobus sp.
GCCGAACATGAACGGCAAAAAGCCGCGGCGAAGAAACGCGTGCAAAACCGCAAACGCAGCAAACGGCAGAAGGCGATCCTCGTGGCGGGTAAACGCCACCGGGCGGATATTAAGTCGGGGCGCGGGCGTCAGACCGGTTCGTGAGCAATGATTCAGCGACGGCGACGTTTGACGCGCCAGATGATGATCGGCGTGGCGATCGAAGCGAGCGTGCCGGAGATGAGCCCGTAGTTGATTTCCAAGGACGTGAGGTCGTGACCGAAGAGCTTGATCAGGTTGTTGACGCCGCCCCACACGAAGAAAAAAGCCACAAAGGTGCAGGCGAGGACCACCCGCAGTGGCATCTCGTCGATGGCATGGATGATAAGGCTGTCGGACGAAGGAACGGCGGGACGGTCTTTTTCGCGGTCGGGATCGGTCATGGGAAATAGAAGACGGTGAGAGGTGGCTGGCGGGCGTCAGGTTGATTGCCGGCGGTAGGTCACCAAGTAGCGCTGGGAGTGTGGCGAAGTGGCAAACTCGGTGGGCGCGACTCCGTCGAGCGCGTAGCAGATACGGAGGCGGTTGCCGGCGAGTTGGTAAATGGCGGGAACCACGCGACCGGCGTGTTCGCCTTTTTTGGCGGTGAGCGTGAGCGTATCCGTGGTGTGGATAAAGGAGCCGCTGTCGTGAACCGCCCCGGCGAAACTCACCGTGTAGGCGTCGGCCGCGAGGACGAGTTGCATGCGCTCGAGCGCGAGCGCGGGAGCGAGGTCTCCATCGAGTTCGGCTCGGACGGGGAGCCAGGTGCCATCAAGCGTGGTGGTCGACATGCAGGGAATTAAGAGAACTGGGGAAGAAACGAGGAGGCCGGGCGATCAGGTGAGTTCCTCGAGGGACGGAGCGGGCAGGGTTTTCTTGGCTTTGGCGCCGAGCTTTTTGAGGTCTTCGACTTGGGCGATCAGATTACCTTTGCCTGATTTGAGTTTGTTCATGGCACCGTCGTAGCTTTCGCGGGTGCGACCGAGTTGAAGACCGATGGCTTCAAGGTCGTCGATGAGTCCGGCAAATGTGTCGTAGAGAGCGCCGCCGCGATCAGCGATGGCCTGCACGTTTTTGGCCTGGCGGTCGTATTTCCACTGGTTGGCCACGGTTTTCAGCGTGACCAGCAGGGTGGGCGCGGTGCAGAGGATTACACGGCGATCAAACGCCCATTCGTAGAGTAAGTGGTCGTTCTGAAGCGCGAGGTTAAACGCTGACTCAAGCGGGACGAACATGAACACGTAATCGGGCGTGATGAGTTTGCCGGTGTCTTCGTAACGTTTGGCGCTGAGTTGGTCGACGTGGGTGCGCACGGCACGGGTGTGCTCGAGCGTGGCGGCGATGCGCGTCGCATCATCGGGCGCGTTGACGGCGCGCTCGTAGGCAATGAGCGAGACCTTGGAGTCGATGACGAGATGGCGCGTGTCGGGCAGGCGAAGAATCACATCGGGTCGCAGGCGGCGTCCGTCGTCAGTGGTGAGCGATTCCTGCATGAGGTAATCCTCGCCTTTGGTGAGACCGGCGGAGGCGAGCAGGCGATCGAGGATGAGTTCGCCCCACGCACCGCGGGCTTGCGACTGGCCCTTGAGGGCGTGGGTGAGGGCGTGAGCTTCGTCGGTAATGCGGACGTTGAGCAGGCGAAGTTGTTCGATCTGGGACTTCAACGCGGTGCGATCCTCGCCGTCGGTTTTATAGACGAGATCAACGCGTTGGCGGAAATCGGAGAGCTGCTGGCGGAGCGGGTGGAGAATGGTTTCAACCTGCGTCTTGTTGTGCTCGGTGAACTTGGCGGACTTTTCATCGAGGAGTTTGGCGGCGACGGCTTGAAACTCAGTCTGCAACGTGGCGCGGAGTTTCTCGGTGTCAGCGAGATAACGCGCGGCGAGGGCTTCGCGCTCGGCGAGACGTTGTTCACCTGCGGCGAGCTTCTCAGAGGTGGACGCCCGCTCGCCCGCAAGCGTGGCGGTGAGCTGGGAGTTTTGGGCCGTGAGCTGGGCAACAGATGCTTCGGCAGCGGCGAGTGACGCGGCGAGTCGGGCGACATCGTTTTCGCGAGAGCGCAGGCGTTCACCAAGTTTTCCGTTAAGGAAAAACCAAGCGCCGGAGGCACCGACCAAGGCAGCGGCGAGGGCGATCAAAAAGGTTTCCACGCCGGTAGCGTGCGAGGTCAGGCGACTGCGTCAAACCTGCGGAGCTTGAAACAATCGCCAGGCCAACGCGCGCCCTCAGTCGCCGAGCGCAGCGGGCGCGGCCACGTGGACGGCGAGACCGCGATCAATCCTGGCGCGGGAAGTAAACCGTGACCGTCGTGCCTTCGCCGAGACGGGTTTTTACCTGAAGCAGGCCGCAGTGCGTCTGCACGAGGCGCGAAACGATCGCGAGGCCAAGACCGGTGCCGCGCTGGGCCTTTGTCGTGTAATACGGTTCAAACATGCGACTGAGGACGTCGGCCGGAACGCCGGAGCCTTGGTCGATGATGCTCAAACTGATGACGGGCCCTTGGTGCTTGAACGTTTCGCGACCAACCAAGACTTCCGTGCGCGGGTCGGCGGGCGCGGTGAACGTGGGAGCTTGTTCAAGGTTTTCGGCGACCACCCACACCGTCTGTTTATTCTCGGTGCTCTGGAAGGCGTTGATCGTGAGATTCAGCAAAATCTGGATCAGATCCGTGGCGTCGACTTGCGGCGTGGCATCGATGTCGAGCGTCTTGATCGAAAGGCGATTGAAGCGGACCTCGGGATGCGCTCGCAGCAACGCCTGCAGATCGGTGAGAACCTGGTTCGCGGGAAGCTGACGACCCGGCGTGTCGTTGTTGTGAATGAAACGGAGGTAGCGTGAGGCGATGGCGCTGCACGTGGAGACCTGCTTGCCGATGTAGTCGAGATTGGAGCGCACGCGGTCGAGGTCGTCGCCGTGGAGATAGGTGACGTTCTTCAGGCGCTCGCTGAGAATCTCAACATAGCCACCGATGACGGTGAGCGGATTATTGATGTCGTGAAGCACACCCGCGTAAATTTCGTTGGTGGTCCGCGCCATTTCTTCCCGCAGGGCGACGTCGCTGAGACGATGATTCAGGTCCTGCAAACGCTCGCTGGTGCTGGCGAGCGTGTCGGCGATCTTGCGCAGGTGAAATGCACGCGCCGCAGCCTCACGAATGGTGGAAAGATCAAACGGTTTGCTGAGGTAATCGCAGGCGCCGAGACGCAATGCCTGACGGGCGGTCTCAAGGGTCTCGTAGGCGGTCAACATGATGACCTCGATACGGGAATCGATTTGCTTGAGCGATTGCAGCACTTCGATGCCGCTGCTGCCCGACATGCGAATATCGAGGATGGCAACATGGACGACGTTGTCGCGGGCGTAGGCGAGGGCCTTGTCACCACTGTCAACGGTGTGAACGTTGAAGTCGTTGCGGAAAACCATGCGCAGGGACTGGCGCGGACCTTCTTCGTCGTCGACGACAAGGAGGGTGAATTTGCGGGGCTCGGCGGGAGCTGACGATTTGTCGGAGACGGAGGACTGGGGTTTCGGTGCCGGCTCAGAAGTCATAGGAAATCGATGGGGGTGATAACGGAATAACGGTTCGTTGGGGACCCGTCCGCGCTGTGTCCGGCAGGACTGATTTGCGCGAGGCGACTCGCGGCAGAAATTGGAAGCCTTTCATGTGAAAGGCGAGCCGTTCCTTTTGTATCCAAGATTTAAGTATGAGGCTCCCGCGTCTCATTAAACGAAAACTGGCCGATGACGTAAATCATCGGCCAGTTTCTTTGTGTCCGACGGCCCCGTGAGAAGGGGACGAAGCGGCTTGGAATCAGAAGGAATAACGCCCGGAGAGATTGATGGCATCGATAGCGCTCTCGTAGCGGCCGTCGGCGTTCTCGAGAAACGCGCTGGTGGGCGACCCGGTGACGTTGCGGGAGGCTTTGAAGCCGTGTTGATACGTGAAGAAAAACGACATCGCGCCAATGGTCCGGCCCACGCCGATGCTGGCGAGGTGCCGGTTCATGTCGGGCACGGCGGGGTTAAAAGTTGCGGACGGAACGGAGTTTTCGCTGTAGGTGTAGCCTGCGCTCACGCGCCAGCCATCGCGGAGGTAGCGCGTGACGCCGAACACATAATAGTAGCTCGCTTCCCAGTCGAAAGGAATGGGATTGGGGCCGAAGCCGGATTCGAGCGTAGCGGTGTTGAGCAAATCCCAGTTGGTGCGATCAACCGCGAATTCGAGATTCCAGCCGGGCGTTGGCCGCCAAGAGTAACCCAGCGCGATCACGTCGGGGAACGGCAGGTCCACGGAGCCAGGGAAGGAGAGGCCGAAGGCATCAATGGATGCATCTCCTTTGAAGTGACTCGTCGAACGACTCTGGTAGTTAAGACCGAATACGTGGCGCTCGTTTAGCTTCCACAGGATGCCGATGTTATAACCGAACGAGGTGTCGTCGCCCTCAAAGCGGAATTCCCCTCCGGGAACGTTGCGACGCAGATCGGTTTCGACCTGGTTGACCTGCAGACCGGCACCGATGGAGAGCTCATCGGAAATTTTCCACGCGATGGTCGGCGCGATCGTGATAAACGTGATCTCGTTGCGCGTGGCGATGGTGCTAAAACCAGAGTCGTCCGGCCATTCGCTGGCCTGGCCGAACGGTGCGTAGGCACCAAGACCGTAGCTCAAAGGCGAGTTCTCAGGAGTGAAAGTCGTGTAGAACTGCGGGATGATCGCGTAATCGCGCTTCGCCTTGGAGTTGCTGCCGGCGGGTGACCGGTAGTCGTAACGGGCGTTGATGATGTAGCTTTCCGCCTGAACCTGCAGACCCGGGAGCTGAGTGAGGCCCGCGGGATTGTAGTAAATCGCGGATGGGTTGTCGGCGGTGGCGACAAACGCATTTCCACGGGCGGTAGCCTCGGCGTTTTGATTTGGCAGACGAGTGCCATTTGCAAAAGCGAGCGCAGGCAGAAGCAACGCAGCGAGCGCGGCGGAGCCGACGGTAAGAGCGGGGAGGGAGGGTGTGCGGTGATGTGGGGTTTTCATCGGCAAAAATAGGCGGGTCATCGGAGGGGCCATACATCGGCCTCTTTTACGATTACTGAAGCGGAAGTGTGATCACGATGTCGCCGATGGCTCCATGGGGGCGAGAGAAAATCTCGGCGTCGCCGCCGTGGTCGCGTAGTATTTTTCTGGTTACGGCCAGGCCCAGACCCAGGCCGACACTACGAGTCGTGTAAAAGGGTTCGAATGCGCGAGTGGCTGCCTCGGCGGAGAACCCACCCGACGGATTGACGATGCCGATGCGGCAGCGGCGCACACCATCGGTGACGACGCTTTCCGAACGCACGACGATCTCGCCTGTGCCGTTGCCCGATTGCGCGGCGTTGAGAATGACTTCCCCGAGTGCGTGGCGCAGGCTGCGCGGTTCGCACATGATCCGCAGATCAGGCACGGGATGCAGCTGCTTGAGCGTGACCGGAGTGGACAAATGGGCGGAGGCGTAGTCGCCGGCTTTGCGCAACAAATCGCTGACGAGGTGCGTCTCGACCGGTTCGTTTTTCGGGCGGGCCAAAAAGGCGAGTTGGTCCGCGCAGCGCAGGATGCGCACGGTTTCGCGGCCCAGCGCCGTCTCGAGGGACGCGCGGAATTCTTCGCGCGCGTAGTCGGTGGGCAGCAACTGGCGGTGGGTTTCAAGAGAGAGCAGCGAATTGCGAATCTCGTGGGAGAACTTTTCGGCGATGAGAGCAATGAGCCGCGCGTGTTCTTTGCCCACCTCGGCCCGGCGTGCCGCCTCGATGGCGGTGTGATCTTCGATCGTTACCAGAATGGCGGACGTCGCCGCCTGATCGTCGAGCCGGAACGCGGTTACGGTGACGAGCAGCGTGCGTGTCTCGTGGAGGTAATGGGCGCAGGACGATTCACGGCCGCCATTCAGCACCTCGTAGAGCATGCTCGCGAGACGCTGGGGAAGATCGGCAAATTGCAGGCTGCGACCGGCGGGGGCCACGAGATTTAGAACCCGTCCAAGCGCGGGGTTGGCTTGAAGCACGGTCAGGTCGCGCGCGACGACGAGGCAGCCTGCGCCCATCTGGCCAAGGATGTTGGCGAGAAGCCGGTGGTTGGTGGAGAGCTGGTCGTGGAGCCAGCTGTTCTTGATCGCCAGGCCAAGTTCTTCGAGCAGGTGGAAAAGAAGCTGCAGCTCCTGGTCATTGAGGCGAAGGCCGGTGAGGCGGCCGCCCAACACAGCGATGCCAAGCAGGCGTTCGCGGTCGAGAATGGGGATCGCGATGTGACCGCCCAGAATCTCAAATTCGCGGCGTGCATCGACGGTCAGTCCCGGACCGACGTCGGCTTGAAGAATACGCCCGTCGGTCGCGATGGCGGCACCGATACCGCCGTCGAGCGACAGTTCGAAAAAACGATAAAGATCGGCGGCGATACCCGCCGAGCACGCGCATGGCAGACGACGTGAGGCGGCTACCGGCCCGGGAAGAAACGGATTTTGCGGAGGCTGGAGGAAGATCGCGATGCGATTGACGCTGATAACCTCACGAAGCTTGAGGACGAATTCTTGTAGCAACGTGCGAACGTTCAGCGAGTGACTGAACAGTCGCGAAAAATCGCGCAGGATCTCCAAGTTGGACGGCACGCCGGCGAGGCTGATGCGGGCCTCGGGCGCGACCCGGGCCGGAGTTTCAGCCGGTGGATTGGCTGGGCGAGGCGCTGGACCGCCGGCGAGCAGCCGGTCAAATACCGTGATCGCGAGGGCGCTGCGTAGTGGTTTTTTGAGGACAAACGAAATGCCGTGGAGAATCGCATCTTCCTCCCATTCACGAACGGAGACCGCGGCGGCGGCGACCAGGGGCACGTCCGGCAAATAGCGCCGCACTTCGTCGATAAGGCGAAGGGCGCCGGCATCCACGAGCTCGGTGTCGATAAGGCAGAGATCGATGCAGGAAGGCGGCAGGGATTCGCGGATGAGTTCGGCCCGAGGCAGATGAACGATGCTGAAGCGATCGGCAGGGACCAATGTTTTGAGGGACTCGGCGATATGAGCGTGGGCGGCGATAACGAGTATCCGGTTCATTTGCGTGATGATTCAGGGGGCGTATCCACGTGGTCGATGGGAAGATCGATCTGGACGGTGGTGCCTTGTCCTTCGGTGCTGTGGAGGGTGATCGTGCCTTTGTGCAAGTGGACGATTTTTTGGCAGATGGTGAGACCGAGGCCGAAGCCTCGGGTTTGGTCCCCAAGATCCTTCGTCGTGAAGTAAGGCGCGAACACCTTGCCGAGATTTTCGCGAGAAATACCGCTGCCGCGGTCGATGACCTGCAATCGCATCCATGCCGCGCGACCGGCGACCGGCGGCAACTGAACTGCGCGCACGGTGATGGTGGAGCCTTCGGGCGAGGCGTCGCTGGCATTAAAAACCAGATTCGAAAGCAGTCGCTGCAAGAGCGTGATGTCGGCATTGAAGAGGAACGGCGCGGGCATCTCGGTTGACAGGGTAATCCGCTTTTTGCCGAGCGGGTGCTGGGCGATGGAGACGAGACCGTCCAGAAGCGCCTGGATGGGAATCTTGGCGATCTTCGGGGCGAGGGTCGTGGAGAAAAACACGGCTTCGCGCACGTAGGTTTTGATGGCGGTGATGTTCTTGGTGGCGATCTGCAACAGTTCGCCCTCGGGATCTTCGGGGCGGAGCGAAGAGCCGGTTAACTGGATGTAGGTGTTGATCGGCGTGAGCAGGTTGTTGAGGTCGTGAGCTAAGCCGCGAGACATGATCGCGAGCGATTCCAGCTGCTCGGTGACACCGATCTGGTCCTTGAGGCGGATTTGGTCGATGAGCGTGGCGACTTGCGCGCACAACTCGCTGATCACCTCCAGATCGACGGCGGTGTAATAACTGCGATCGGTCTTGGCTCCCAGTATCAACAATCCGGAGACGCTTTCGGCCGATCTCAACGGAAAGCAAAAAGTGGGTTCGAGCGGCGCAAACTCTTCGCGGATCAAGCGGGATGTATCGGGACGTTCGCCAGGCGACTCGGGAATGTCGGAGAAATCGAACCACTTGGCCTCGGTGTCCTGAAGAATGCGTTGCAGCAGCATGCCATTGTAATCGGGAGCCGGCACCGTGGCAGTGAACGATTCCGGAAACGTTCGGGAAAACGCGACCTCGCGGGTGGACGGCGCGTAGAGCGTGATCTGGAACCGGCGGATTTTGACGGTCTCGGAAAGCAGTGTGGTCAGATCATTCAGGAACGGCGCGATGCGGCGGTAGTGGCTGAGGTCCTCGGTGAACTCTTTCACCTTGTCGCGATATTCAAAGCGATCGCCGAGGATACGGCGTTCAAGTGTCTCGGTGCCGCCACCGAGCAAGCGGGGGAAAAGCACCGAGCTGATCAACCCGCTGAGCGCGAGAACCGTGAGGAATCCGATCAACGAAAGCGGTGTAAACGAGTGCGGGAACGCAAGGGCCAGCAGAAACATGAACATGAACCCGATGGCGCAGAAAAAAAGCAGCCGAGTGAAGATCGCGGCCACGCGTCCCAAGCCGAGCCGTATATCCAGTAGTTGATGTTGCAATACACTGTAGGCCACCAGGCCG